>CALDQF010000114.1 GCA_937911845.1 uncultured Phycisphaera sp.
CCAGCGGCTTCCAGCAATTCGTTGAACATTGCCACCGGACGCATGACCGCGTCCGCCTTGGCAGAGTCGGGTCGGAAGTACCCGCCCAAATCCACGGCGTTGCCTTGAGTTTCATTCAGGGCCTGGATCACATTGTCCAATTCAGTGTTCATGGTTTCAGCGAGCGGTGCGAAGTGAGCCGCCAGCTCGGCATCTTCGGTTTGCTCGGCCAGGGCCTGGGCCCAGAACGCGGCGACGTACACGTGGGTGCCACGGTTGTCGAGTTCGCCTGCTTTGCGACTGGGCGCTCGGTTTTCCATCAGGTACCGCTCGGTGGCGGCGTCGATGGTGGTGCCGAGGACTTTGGCCTTGGGGTTGTTCGTGGCGTTGGCCAAGTGCTCGAATGAAGCGCCCAAGGCCATGAACTCACCCAGGGAATCCCAGCGCAAGTGATTTTCTTTTTCCACTTGCTGCACGTGTTTGGGGGCCGATCCTCCGGCTCCAGTTTCAAAGAGCCCGCCGCCATTCATCAGTGGAACGATGGACAGCATCTTCGCGCTGGTGCCCACTTCGAGAATAGGGAACAAATCGGTGAGGTAATCCCGAAGCACGTTGCCAGTGACGGAGATGGTGTCTTCGCCGCGGCGAATGCGTTCGATGCTGAACCGGCAGGCATCGGCTGGGGCCAAAATGTGAATGTCGAGGCCGTCGGTGCCCAACTCGGCGAGCAAAGGTTCGACCTTCTTCAGGAGTTCTGCGTCGTGCGCGCGGTTCCGGTCGAGCCAGAACACTGCGGGTGACCCCGTGGCTTTCGCGCGGCGGAGGGCCAGTTGAACCCAGTCGAGAATCGGTGCGTCTTTGGTTTGGCACATCCGCCAGATGTCGCCTTCACGAACCGAATGCTCCATCAGCACTGTGCCGTCGGCGGTCGTCACTCGCACCATGCCCGCGCCAGACATTTCGAAAGTCTTGTCGTGAGAACCGTACTCTTCGGCCTTCTTGGCCATCAAGCCAACGTTGGGCACGCTGCCCATGGTGGTGGGGTCGTAGGCGCCATTGGCTTTGCAGTCTTCGACCACCGCCGCGTACACGCCGGCGTAGGTGCGGTCGGGAATGACGGCCTTCGCCGCTTGACGCTCTCCTTTTGTGTTCCACATGCATCCAGAATCTCGCAGCATGGCGGGCATCGAGGCGTCGATGATGACATCGCTGGGGACGTGCAGGTTGGTGATGCCCCGGTCCGAGTCGACCATGGCGATGCCGTTTAGGTACTCGACCACGTCGGTGGTGAAGGCGGCCTCGTCGGCGTGTCCTTGCATCTTGCTGATGGCGTCGCCAAAGCCGTTGTTGGGGTTCACGCTCAGGGCGGCAAAGGTTTCGCTGTACTTCTCGAAGAGGGGGGCAAACCACGCACGAACACCATGGCCAAAAATGATCGGGTCCGAGACCTTCATCATGGTGGCTTTCATGTGCAGCGAGAACAGCACCCCGTTGTCTTTGGCGCATGCAACTTGCTTTTGCAGGAACGAAGTCAAGGAATTCTTGCACATGAAGGAGGAGTCCACCACTTCACCGGCTTCCACCGCAACTGGCGCACGCAGCTCCGTGGCGTTCCCAGACTCGTCGGTGAAGGTGACGTGCACTTGCCCGGCTTCGGTCATCGTGACCGATTGTTCGTGGCTGAAGAAATCGCCTTCGGTCATGCTGGACACGTGACTGTCGGAGTCGGTTGACCATTTGCCCATGCGGTGCGGGTTGGCGCGGGCGTAGGCCTTCACGCTGCTGGGCGCGCGACGGTCGGAGTTGCCTTCCCGGAGTACGGGGTTCACCGCACTGCCTTTCACTGAGTCGTAGCGACCTTTAAAGTCGCGCTCCTCATCGGTGGCGGGGTGGTCGGGATAGTCGGGAAGGTCGAAGCCTTGGTTCTGCAACTCGGCGATCGCAGCTTTCAGCTGCGGCATCGAAGCGCTGATGTTGGGCAGCTTGATGATGTTGGCTTCGGGCGTCAGGCACATGGCCCCAAGTTCCGCAAGGTCGTCGGCCACGCGTTGGTCGTCGCTCATGCGTTCTGGGAACTTGCACAAGATTCGGGCGGCCAGCGAGATGTCTCGGGTTTCCACGTCCACACCGGCCGCGGCGGCGAAGCGGCGGAGGATGGGCAGGAACGAGACGGTGGCGAGCGCGGGGGCTTCGTCGGTGATGGTGTAAATGATTCGGGGGGAGTTGGCCATAGACTGGGGATTGTAAAAAGTCCCGGCTTAGTAGGGGAGATCCACGAGAACCGTGGCCACCGAAGCAGGATCAAATCGCTCAGCAAGCGATTGGCGGATGGCCGCCTCCGTCCGGTGCACCTGGCCTTGCAGGAAAGGGCTGCCATTGACCAAGATCTCGATGGGCTGGTCGAGGTCCACCAACGCATCCGAAAGCCGCACGGTGTACGGAACCAGGGGCTCTTTGGTGATGCGAATCGTTTGGCCATCCACCTCCGCGGTGATGGTTTTGCCCTTGGTCACCTTCGGCGATTCGGTCGACAGCCACGCGAAGCGGCTGTGCGTTCGGCCGGACTGGTGCCACACCACTTTGCTGGGCCACGGGTCGCGGGTGCACTGCGCCATCCAAGGCAGGCCTTCGGCGTCACGACCATCCATCCAGTGTCCGAGTCCTTCGTAGATGGTGCAGCGGTGGGGGTAGCCCTCGGGGTCGCCCGCTTGCAGATTTTTCAATTGATTGCCCCAGTCTCGGGCCACGGTGTTTCGGTTGTACGCGGCGTCTTCGCCGCCCATGAAGATGGCAAAGGGCAGGTTGCGCAGTGAGGTGGGATTGGCGTTGTTGGGGTGTCCGGCCATCATGGACGCGGCCGCAAAGCGGTCGGCCATGCGCGGGGCCAATTGGTACACCCCATCGCCGCCTGCGGAATAACCCAAGAGGTAGACGCGGTTGGGGTCGACCCCTTCGGTGGCGACGAACGTCTCGATCAATCGGTCGAACAAATCATCAATGTGACCTTGGTGCCAAAGGTTCCAGGTGTCGGTGGGGGCGCGGGGTGCGATGTAGATGCCCTCTTCGAGGGTGTACAACTTGATTTGATTGCGCCATTGCTGTTCGTTGACTTGGGCTGGTGCGCCACCGCCGCCGTGCATCGAGATCCACAGACTCTTTTGTCCTTCGGGGGCTTGCCCAAAGTCACGTCGCAGATACTTGAGGGTGTGGTCGCCCACGATGAAGGCTTCTGCTTTGAGTTCAGGCGATCGTTCTTTGGCCAAAGCATTCTTGCGCTGTCGCACCAACCTTTGGGTGAGGCGATTGGCTTGCTCTTTGGTGAGTCACATTTCATCCCACACGAGATCCACCAGAAGTTCGCCCGACGCGGCGGCCCGGCGCGACGCGGTGCGGGCGTTTTGCCCTTTCCCCACCGTGATGGTCAGCAAGGCTTCAGGTAAGACTTCAAAGCGGGGCATGTCGTTCATGTCCGATCGCCCCGCGCGGGTGCGCTGGCTGCCGTAGTTCTGGAACGCATCGGACACCGTGACGGGAAGCGCCATGCGTTCGCCACCGGCCTTTTCGCGTAACCGAACAGAAACATAGGATCCACGCTTGGCGGCTTCTTCCTGAGGAGGGGCATAGCGGGGGGTGACGTCTTCGCCGCCGACCGCTCGGCTTTCGGGGTTCCAGGCCATGGTGAAGTAGCCATCGATGTGCTTCCAACTGGTGGCCCACACCCCGAAGACCGGATCGCCGGCGATTGCTTTACTGGCCGCTCCGGTGAACCATCCGCGGTCGAGGCCTTTGGCGTCGTACTCATCGGCGCCAAGGAACCGCCAACCTTCACCATCGTGGATTTCCACCCAGGTGTGGTTGCCCCGTTGATCGTGCCAATTGGCAACGCCCGCCGCCCGGGCCGGTACGCCAACACTGCGGCAGGCATCGACCAGCAGGATGGACAAGCCGGTGCAGGTGGCCATGCCTTGCTCGATGGATTCGCTGGGACTTTGGTTGGTGGCCCGGCGTTTGGTGTTGTAGTGCACGTTGACCAAGTTGAAGAATTCTCGGTTCAAGGTTTGCGCGGCTTCGGCGGCGGTGGTGCAGTCGGCCACCAGTGGCGCGCAGCGCTTGAGCAGATCGGCCCGCCAAGGTTCACGGCGTTCATCGAAAACGGCATAGGGCAAGACGTCGTTCAAGAAGCGCTCTTCCGAAAGATGTTGGGCCCAGGCGAAAGTGGACCGCGCTTGCATTGCAAGGTCGAGATTTTCGATGAGCAGTTCGGCCGGCAATTCTTGGTCGTAACTTGGTGCGTGCTCTTGCAAGAACGCCGCCGCTCGGCGTCCCAAGTCACCGTGTTTGGTTTCGGCGTGCTGGGAAAAGGACTCCCACGAGGTTGGGGCGAGGGAGAAAAAAACCAGTGCAACAGCGTGGAGGACCATAAAAACAGCATAAGAACCTTCGGAAGTTCGGGAACACCTTGCAATCAACTGCGAATCGGTCAACATAGATGCCACAGGAGACCCATTCATGCGCAACGCAGCCCTTTCGATCTTTGCCCTTTCCGCCATGGCCTCCGCCGAGACTGCCACCTTGCGTGTGATTTCGAACGCGGCCGCGCCCGGCGGCTTGGTTCCGGTTGAGTTGCAACTGTCCACCCCCGACATCGTGGGTGGTTTTGAGTTTGTGGTGGATGCAGGCGACTGGGTGGTGGAGTCGGTGTCCTACGACGGCGTGATCTTTGAGAACACCACGTGGGAAGGCTTTGACGCATCGCCAGGTGCTCAGTGCTGGGTGTCAGCATTCTGTGTCTTGCCCCAAGATCAAATCTTCGGTGGCGATCTGCCCATCATCCACGTGAATGTTCGCGTGCCCGCCGACGCCGAGCCCCTTTCAACCCAGCCCATCACGCTGGTGAATGAGATGGTGACGGATTACGCCTTCACGTTCTTTGATGTGACGGTGGAGTCCGGCGAGCTCGCAGTGACCAGCGACACCATCTGCAATGAAGACGTGGATGGCGACGGGCAAGTTGGATTCCTCGACCTCATCGCGGTCTTGACCGACTGGGGCAGTTGCCCCGGCTGCAGCGCCGACACCGACGGCAATGGCAGCGTGGACAACGGCGATTTGATTCGCGTGTTGGCGTCCTGGGGCGGCTGCTGACCCAAGCCGATTGCGGGGTACGATGTGTTCGTTGCCCCGATAGCTCAACTGGACAGAGCAGCGGACTTCTAATCCGCAGGTTGCAGGTTCGAGTCCTGCTCGGGGTGCTCATGGGTGGGGGTATTGCAGAGGCTGAGGGTCAACCTCCAACTGTTCTTACAACTCAGGGTAACCCAGGCTGAGCCTAGGTCCCCTCCGGGGGGTGATCTGTAGACCCGAGGTCATGAATCCAAAGTGGGGGGTAGGGGGGACCAAGGTATTCCTTGGTTTCTACTAGGGCTCTTGGAGATTCCTAGTACCAATCCATATTGTTCTTTCTCATACTTTCTCAACCTTGGTGGAGAAGAAATATGAGTAATAAAATCATTCTCTTAATCGCTTCTCAAACCTAGGTTCCTACCTCCTTTACCCAACTTTTGGGCAAGAGAGAATTACCAACAAGACGTTGTTTCGCCTTGCTTGTAAAGGCCTGTAGAAACCTCTCTAAGCGCTTCCAATCTCAGACGAGTCTTGAGTCATCCGAAACGTTGAACGCGCTGTAAGGCGCTGTACGCCGCGCTATGACCATGTGGTGATATCAACCACATCAGCATCATCAATTTCTTTGAGAAAAGAGCAGATGGGTG
>CALDQF010000115.1 GCA_937911845.1 uncultured Phycisphaera sp.
AACATTGGGGCGGAGCCTTCAAGGCTTCCGGGCAGGGCATAGCCGCCGGGGCCGCGGACAGCACCAATGGCAGCAAGATCTCGAGAGACTGTGGCTTGGGTCGCAGCTTCACCAGCGTCAGCAAGCGCAGAGGCAAGCTCTTCCTGGGTGCGGACAGATCCTGCGTTCAGGAGTTGGCTCAGAAGGTGACGGCGTGCATCTCGTGGCATAAGTGCAAGATTATGCATGATAGTGCAATTTTATGCAACTCTGTATTCTTAACTTTTTTGCCGAATGCTCACGGGGGAATTGTCGGGAACAAGCAGGAGGTGTACTGATCAAGACAGTATGGGTTATGGTCAGCTCGTAAGGGTGGCAAACCATGTTTGATATTGGCTTCATTTTCTCAAACGGTTGGCGTGCCACGAAAGAGCACTACTGGGTCTTCTTGGGCGTCATGATGGCCTTTTTGGGCTTCCAGGTGCCTCTGGGTGTGTTGAACACTTTGTTCCCTTTCGGTGAGGACAATGGACTCGGCGACATTGTGGGTTTGTTCATCAACCCCATGTTGACCGTGGGCTGGATGTTCATCGGGCTCCAGGCGTACCGTCGTCAGCCCGTGGCCTTTGCTGACTTGTTCATTGGATTTACCCAGTATTGGCGCATGCTTGGGGTGACCCTGTTGGGCCTGGGTGCGCTGATGATTCTTGGCGTGGCCTGTGCCGTCCCCGTCTTCATCTTTGCCGTTTATGCGTATTCAAATTCCTCTGATGTTGGCGAGCTCGCAGAACTTCTCTTCGTCGTGCTCTGGGGTTTGCCAACGCTCGCGTTGCTCCTCTTTGTCGGGACGCGAATTTCATACGCACCCATTTTGACCTTTGTGACCAACACGCCCGTCATGGGTTCCTTGATCTTGTCTTGGCGAAAGACCCGTCCGGTCTGGGGCAGACTTCTGCTTCTGAACTTTCTCTTGTTCCTGATCGCGGTTGCATCAATCGTGCTTCTCTTTCTTCCGCTGTTCTTTTTCTTCCTGCCACTCTTGGTTGGGGTCGTTGGGGTGGTGTGTGGCTTGCTGCTCAACGAAGATGGCGAGCAGGCTTCCAATCCGGCCGATGATCATCAGTCGCCAGAGAACCCCGCGTTTCCTCAACCAATGAATGGCTAGGAAGCGTCTCGTCGATCAAAGACTTCCAATTCCCACCGCGCGAGTGAGAGCTTTTGCTTGTTAGCTTCGGTCCGCATGGCCGCAATAACTTTTTTGTACTCGGTGACAGAGGTCATTCGAGTCCAGGCCACTTGGTTTTT
>CALDQF010000116.1 GCA_937911845.1 uncultured Phycisphaera sp.
GGCAAATCACTCGGGGGCTGGATTCTGCCCGTGGTCCCTGCCGACCGAACGGTACGGATCGAGTCCGATCGCGCCACCGGCAATCTGGTGGACGACACCCGGCGCTTGACGCTTGAAGGCCGAGTCAAAATCACCATTGGTGACATCAAACTTCGTGGTAACTGGGTGCAGGTCTGGATCAACCGGGTCGAAACCGGAACCGGAACCGTGACCCAACTGGCCGCATGGTTTGAAAAACTCGATCAGCCGTCCCGTACCTCTTCGGTGGTGTTGCGAGATGGATCCGTTTTGGTCACGGCCACCACCACCGGCGAAGTCACGTTGGACACCGGACTGTTGCTGGACGCCCCAGTCCAAGACCCTCGACTCGGCGTGGCCGAACGGGCATTGGCTCGCCGCTTAGCGCAGATCGCCGCAGGCGCTGCTGGTGCCCAACAACCGCAAATCGGAATCGAAGCCAGTCCCGAATCACTTCCAGTCCCTACCGCTGAAGGACCCAAGGGCACCAACGCGTTGCCGTTGGTTCAACCCATCGGCGATGTGCGCCTTTTCGCCGGCACGTTGGAGTTCAACCAGGGACCAGAACGCAGCGAAATTGTCATCAGCCGCGGTCTGGACCTTGAAGTCCCGGCCAACCGCGGGCCGATCGGCAGCCGTCTCAACCTCACCGCCCGCCGGGCCGTGCTCTTCGGAAAGCCAGAGTTGGCGGAAGCCATCCGAGAGGGACGAGCTGATGCGAGCATGCTGGAAGGCGCTTACCTCGAAGGATTGGTTCGGATCCGTGGCTTGGCCAACCAAGCCGATTTGCATGCCGATCGAATTTGGTGGGATTTCCAAACGGGGGAAGCGGTGGTGCCCGATCCCATCATTCGAATGAAGGATGACTCCGGTCGCCCGCTGACTTTGGTCGCCGAAGAAGTCCGGCGGACCGCGGAAGGTGGTTGGAGGTTGGAGAATGGGCAGATCTCCGTATCCACGTGGCGCGATGGTCACCTTGCCATCGCGTCAGACCGTCTTGAGGTCAACGCGCAAAATGGACAATTCCGATTCTCGACCGACAACGCGCGACTTCGAGTGGGAGGAAGAGATATTGGGGTGCCATTCAACGCCTCGGGGCGTTTGGATCGGCAACCACTCCGCGGTTTAGGCGTCCAAAATCTCTCGGGCAACGTGGTGCCCAGCGTGGACTGGAACCTTCCGGATGATTTGGGAACTGGTGAAATCGGGACCCGATTTGCCGATGGCCGAGGACCAGGCATCACTCTTGATGCCCGTACCGAATCCACCGATCTCGCCTTGCAATTGCAATACGACGACGGCACCGACCGCACCAGCGCGGGGGTGCAAATTGAGCCCCAACGCAATCTCCGGGGTTCTCTACAGCTTCGCAGGCGTGATCGCCGCGATGGCTGGAACATCGACACCCGCGCGTACGCCACCTCAGATCCAACTTGGCTGAGTGCGTGGGAACGCAATCGATTTGAAGCGGGACCGACCACCAACTCTGGCGTTATGGCCAGCCGACCTTCCGACGACGCCACCATCGAGATTGAGGCTTCAGGCAACTTGGACGGCCGCGTGGGGACCGGCTGGGAACTGGCGTCAGTTGGTGCGACTACGGATCGACTTCCCGAATTCAGACATCAAGTGGCAGGTCGTCCGGTTGCTCCGGGTGTGCTCTACAACGCCAGCTCGGGCCTCGGCCAATTGCAATGGCGTTTGGATCCAGAAAGTCCAGCATCGCGCGGATTGCGGGGCGCATTGATTGACGGGGACCCGTTGTACAGCTTTGACGCTTGGCTCCAAGACCAAGGCCTTGGCAATGGATACGTCACCCGAGCGCACACCCGACATGAATTCCGCTTTGCCAGATCAGTGGGCCCCTTCCGAGTGGTGCCATTTGTCTTCGGCGGTGCGGCGTGGTGGGACGGCATCGATGGGGTCAGCGATCCCCAAGGTTTGGTGGGCGGCGGGATGGAAATCACCACCACGCTCGAACGCATTTATGAGGATGTGGAACGCCCCGATCTTGGGCTTTCCCGATTGCGGTGGCTGTTGGAACCCTCATTGACGTTGACTCAGGTCGAAGTCACGGGCGACTCGGTAAACGCCGCCGCCGCTTGGGACCCTTTGGTGGAACAACGATCTGCCGCCAGCCTGCTGCGTCTTGCTCTCGACCAGCGGGTCCAAACCAAGCGAGGTCCCGTCGGGGATCGAAGGACCCATGACGTCTTGGAGCTTCGGACCGCGCTCGTCCTTCACGACACCGAGACGGCTTTTGATCCCACCCAACCCCCCCGATACGACCCCCTTCGCCCCGAATATGGCATCCGCCGGGACCACGTTGAAATCCGAGCCTTTTGGAACCCTGGAACCTCCCTTTCCATCGGAGGAGAAGGCATCTGGGACCTTGATGGCGAAAGCTCACACGTCTCGGCTGGCGTATCGTGGCGGCCCACCGCGACCCTGCGGACCGCCGCGGAATATCGACAGTTGCGGACCGATCAGACCGCTTTTCTGGATTTCACCTTTGCAACCGGAGTGAACGACCTCTGGGCCGCGGCCTTCAGACCCCGCTGGAACTTGGATGAAGGCGGTTTCCGGGCTTGGAGTGTCCTTCTGACCCGCACCTTCCCCGAAGCAACCGCCTCGCTTCGGTTCGGACGGGACCAATTCCGGGACGAGTTGATTCTGGGTGGCTCGCTGCAGCTGTTGGGGCAATAACGGCCCACTTCACGGCTGCATC
>CALDQF010000117.1 GCA_937911845.1 uncultured Phycisphaera sp.
GGCCACGTCACCCATCCGCGACAATGGTGAACTGCCGAAGATGGAAGGTCGCTTCGCCGGCCAGCGAGCCATGCCCGAAGGCACGCCCACCTTGGCCACCAAGCTGCAGCAGGCCGGCTACGCCACTGGCGCTTTTGGCAAGTGGGGGCTTGGCGGCGTGGGTGAACCGCATGGTCACCCCAAACACTTCGGCTTCGACCGGTTCTACGGCTACTTGTGCCAATTTCACGCCCACAATCTTTTTCCTCGGTATTTGGACGCGCACGATGAAATGGTGCTGCTTCCTGGCAACGATCGCAGTCTGCTTGGCGACACTTGGGGACCGGATGCCATTTGCGAAGACGCTTTGGGATGGTTGGATGCGGTGCCCGAAGATCAGCCTTGGTTCATGTACGTCCCCACGATCGTGCCGCACTTGGCGTTGCAAGCGCCGCCCGATTTGATCTCGTATTACAAAGACAAGGGTTGGGAAGATCCGGCCTATGAAGGTGGCCGAGGTTACTTGCCCCACCCCACGCCGAGGGCGGCGTACGCCGCGATGGTCACCGGCATGGATCGCAACATCGGGCGAATCTTCGCCGCAGTCAAAGCACGGGGCGAATGGGACAACACGATTGTGATTTTCACCAGCGACAACGGTGCAACGTTTGAATTGGGCGGATTTGCTCCTGAGTTCTTCGGTTCCAACCGCGGACTCCGTGGTTACAAAGTCCAGTTGTACGAAGGTGGTTTGCGGGTGCCGATGATTGTGCGGGCTCCCGGGGTGACTCGGGTTGGAAGTTCCGACGACACTGTGGTTGTCGGCTACGACTTGCATGACACCATCTTGGAATTGGTGGATCTCCAAGGAACGGGTGAAGGCGACGGTGTTTCATTGAAGCCTCTTTTGGCTGGAGCAGATCTACCGAACCGTCCGGATCTTTACTGGGAGCACCATGCCGGGGGAGGCTGGGAAGCGGGCCTCTTGGATCAACGGTGGAAAGGCGTCCGACGCGGGACCCATCGGTCCATTCCCGGTGCGTTGGAAATCTTTGACGTTGTCGAGGACCCCAGTGAAGTCATCGATTTGGCCGGCGCGCGTCCTGATCTGGTCAGCAGATTTGAAAGCCTTTTCGCACGACGCACCGTCTCTTCCCTGCCTTCCTGGAATCCATTCCGTGACCGTCAAACCGCCATTTCTTCGCAGCGGGTCATTCCAGTCGGAAACGTGGTCAAGGTGGGGATGCTGCATCTGACTTCAGATGAACGCATTGATGTCCAAGGGACCTTGGATGGTCTCAAAGAGGGTCTGGCAGGGGGGCAAGTCACAGTCTCAGGCACTTTGCGTCGTCGGTTCTTATCACAAGGTGCCATTTGCACGGTGAAAGCAGGTGGGCGACTGGAGTTGCTGGGTGGGCACGTCCCTTTGAATAATGCGGTTGTGCATTTGGAGCCTGGGGGGAAAGTGGTCTTTATGGGCTTTGGCATAGAAGATCTTCCCCGTCATCAGTTGGCGGCAATACGTGTGGACGGAACTCCTTGTACCAACCAATTGGATGTTCAAGTCAAAGCCTTGCGACAGGGAGTTATGGTCAACCGAAAACTGTCGGAGTGATCAATTTCGGACGGCTTCGGGCAAGCTCGTCTTCCGGAGCATTCGGATCGACATGCCATCTTGTCCCACCAAATGTACGGCCTCAGCATCGACCTGCACCGATTTCAGCCGGGTGGGGAAGGGGCCGAAGAGTCAGGGGAGGAAAGCTTCGGTATTCGGGCCCGGATACAAGGTCGATCATACGGGTGGATGAACGACTTTTGGGACTCACCGTTGGCTTTGGTGGGGACATGTGTCAAAATGCGGCGCATGACTTTGATCCCTGCTTCAGTCGTTTGTTTCCTCTCTTTGACCGCCACCGCTGAGGTGATCCCATTGGATGACGTCCCGCGTTCTCTGGAATCTGCAGCGGTGGGCCAATCCCAAAGTG
>CALDQF010000118.1 GCA_937911845.1 uncultured Phycisphaera sp.
GAATGGACAAACCAGGACGCACAAAGCCACTGCTGGTGCAGGCAGCGTGGGGCAACTTGGGTTGACCGGTCACCGGGCAGAGCACGGTGTGGGGGCGGGCGATCTTGTGGTGCGAGCGACGCTTGTTTCGACGCGAACGAGATACGCGATGTGTTGGTTGCATCTCAAAGACCTCCGAGCCCTTCATGGGCGAAGCGAAGATCATAGCCCAAATCTGCATCAAAGGAAAGCCCTGCAAGATCAACCCCCAACCCTGCTATTGGCTAGGATTCTTGCTCCATGCGTATTTGTGTGAATGGCACCGATCAAGATATTCCTGACGCCTGCACCGTGGCCGATTTGTTGCGTGAAATCGGGCTTTTGGGGCGTCCAGTCGCGGTCGAAGTGGATCGAAACGTGGTGCCACACGCCGACCACTCCACCTTCGTTCTGCAGCCTGGGGCCGTAGTGGAATGCGTCACGCTGGTAGGAGGAGGCTGAAATGGCCGAAGACCACACCCCCCCACTGCAAGTGGGGTCATTTTCCCTGAACAGCCGCTTGGTGGTGGGGACTGGGAAATACGAAACTTACGAGGTCATGCAAGACGCCTTGGCTGCCAGTGGCTGTGACACCGTCACGGTTGCGGTACGCCGCGAGCGGCTTTTGGACGATCAAGGGCGTTCATTGCTCGACTTTCTCGACCTCGACCGGTACACCATTCTGCCGAACACGGCGGGCTGCTTTACGACCGAAGATGCCGTGCGAACCGCTCGTTTGGGACGAGAATTGCTTGACCAGCTGGGCAACCCCGGCAAAGACTGGGTCAAGCTCGAAGTCTTGGCCGACAAAGCAACCTTGCTCCCCGACCCGGTCGGCACGCTGGAAGCCACCAAAGAATTGGTGGCCGATGGGTTTACCGTGTTGGTCTACTCGAGCGACGATCCTGTGATGGCCCGCCATCTTCGCGACGCAGGTGCCGCCAGCGTGATGCCGGCCGGCTCTCCGATTGGGTCTGGACGCGGTATTGCCAACCCCGCTGCCATTCGGATCATCATCGAACAACTGACCCAAACGGAACATGGAGGGGATCCTTCGTATCCCGTGATTGTGGACGCGGGTGTGGGCACCCCCAGCGACGTCACCATCGCCATGGAACTTGGAGCCGACGGCGTTCTTTTGAACACCGGAATTGCCCACGCCAAAGATCCAGTTGCCATGGCACACGCCATGCGACATGCGACCGACGCGGGCTATCTCGGAGCCCGCGCCGGTCGCATTGGGAAGAAGCTTTACGCTTCAGCCAGCAGTCCCTGGGAAGGCGTGATCGCCACGATTCCCGGGGAATAAGCTGGCGATCAATCAGCCGCGACGGTTGCGACGACGGAGGCCAAGGCCACCGAGAAGCAGCCATGCACCTTGAACAGGCACGACATTGGCTTCGGCCCATTCGACGGTTTCTTCAAAGAGTTCGTCGTCCATCCCGTAATTGAACACGATGAAGATCGACTCCGAAGTGTTCAGGCCGGCAGCACTGAAGTTGAACTCCAAGAGATACGAGCCGGTGGCTGCGTTTTCGTCGATGAAGTACTCAGGGTGCAAGTCGAAGTCATCGCTGACTTGGAAATCGATGGAGCCACCAGCGGCCGCGTCGACGGTCTCAGGACCAAAGGTCATCCCCATCGATTCGGCAGAGCTGGAGAAGCCGCTGCCGTCCCAAGCGAGGACACCAGAAAGAAGATTCATGGTGAAAGAGTCGCCGGGGGCCATGCCGAGCAGGTCAGCGGTGCCGCCGATGCCAGG
>CALDQF010000119.1 GCA_937911845.1 uncultured Phycisphaera sp.
GCTTTGTGAGTCCTGGTTTGTCTATTCGTAGCAAGAACGCGGACTGATTTTCATTTGAACGCGTTGGGGGCCTATCGGGCCTTCCGTCGCCGTTCATACCTGGGTGTGATGGCAACATGACAGAACCACATTTTCATGGTCAAGCCGGGGTCCGCATTGCGGGTACCGGCTTGGGTCTTCCTGAAGGTCGGCTGACCAATGCCGATCTTGAGAAAATCATGGACACCTCCGACGAGTGGATCGTGCAGCGCACAGGCATTCGGGAGCGTCGAAAAGCCGACCCTGACCATGAGTCGCAAGTCAGCATGGCCACGAAGGCCCTTGATGCCGCACTTTCAGATGCGGGCATGAAGGGTTCTGATCTTGATTTGGTGATCAATGGCACTTGCACTTCAGATTCCACAGTTCCTAGTGGAGCTTGTCGGATCGCGGCCAATGTTGGTGCGACGCCGGCCGGGGCGTTCGATTTGGTCGCAGCTTGTTCATCCTTTGTCTACGCCCTCAATGTCGCAGACACGATGGTGCGGAGTGGCCGAGCCAAGTCGGTGGGCGTGATTGGGTGCGAGTTCCTCACGCGGATGATGGATTACAACGACCGCCGGGTTTCCATTTTGTTTGGAGACGGTGCGGGAGCCGCGGTGGTGACGGCCGACGAAGACACCCGACGAGGCTGCCTCTGGCAAATGACCGAGGGTGATGGACGGGACTGGGAAAAGCTGTATCGCCCCATGGACGAGTCCCAAATTCCCGAATGGGATAAGGGAAACCCCATTCGTCTGGGCTGCGTTCGCATGAGCGGCCAAGACATTTACCGCTTTGCGGTGACAAAATTCGGTGAAGTGATTGCTTCCGGCTTGGAGGCGACGGCGTTGAATTCCGAGGATATCAACCAATTCATTTGCCACCAATCCAACGTCAGAATCTTGCAGAAGGCCATGGAACGCAACGAGATTCCGGAAGAGAAGCTTCGAATCAACATTGATCGCTACGGCAACACCTCTGCCGCCTCCGTCCCCATCATTTTGCATGAACTGCGAAGCGAGGGAAAATTGGCCGCGGGTGATTTGGCCATGTTTGTTGCGTTTGGCGCTGGCTTGACCTGGGCGGCCAACGTTTGGCGTGTTTGAATCCACAGAAGAGGACGGCAACATGAAAATGTTCTTGTTGTGCCCCGGACAAGGTGCCCAATCCATCGGTATGGGACGTGTTTGGAGCGAGGCAAATACAACGGTTCGGGAAACGCTTTCTGAAGCCGACACCATTCTTGGCAATCAGCTTGGTCAACCCCTGACCAAACTGTGTTTCGAGGGGCCCGCAGGGTCCTTGCATCAAACCAATGTGGCCCAGCCTGCTTTGTTTGCGATTGGGGTGGCGGTCTGGCGAGCGCTGGCGGAACAAGGCCATGAGTTGTCGGGGGCGGCGGGACTGAGTTTGGGTGAGTACACCGCATTGGTGGCCGCAGGCGCTATGGATTTTTCGGATGGTCTGCGGGTAGTCGCCGAGCGAGGAAGGCTGATGCAAGCCGCCGCAGTCGCGCGAGCCGGAGGAATGGCCGCCGTGATTGGGGCTGAGGATGATGTGGTTGCCCAGTTGGCCAGCGATGCGGCCCAAGGAGGGGTCCTCTCCTGTGCCAATTTCAATGCCCCTGGGCAGGTGGTCATTGCGGGAGATTCCGATGCATGCGACCGGGCGGAAGCTTTGGCGGCAGAGCGTGGACTGCGCTGTTCAAGACTGTCGGTGGCGGGAGCTTTTCATTCCGAGCACATGGCGCCCGCGGCTGAGGGGCTGGCCGAGGTCCTTGAGAGTGTGGATTTGCGGACCCCGAGCGTCCCTGTCTGGTCCAATGTCACCGCACAGCCGCATTCCTCGGAATCGAGCACTATTCGTGCGAATTTGGTCGCTCAGCTCACTTCCCCGGTGCGTTGGGCAGAATCCTGCCGGAACTTCCCTGCCGCGGGTACACTCGAATTCCATGAATCGGCTCCCGGGACCGTCCTGAGGGGGCTAATGCGTCGAATTGACCGTGAACGCAAAGTGACCAGCCATGACGAACCTTGACCGACTGCCCTCTGCATTGATCCTGTCCTCTTTGACCACACTGCTCGTGGCCTGCGGTGGCAAGGAAGAAGTCGTTCAGGCTCCACCGCCAAAGCCAAGGCCAGTGGTGACGCAGTCCGAGCCCGTGGTGGTAGAAGTCAAGCAACTCAGCGGAACCGAGCTGATTGCCAAACTCAATCTCGACCCTCGCTTGATGCTTTCGGATGACATGGCGGGCACCCAGCAAGAGCGTGAAAAGGTGCTGACGTTCTTCAATGCCATGCTGGAAGGCGACATGGGCATGCTTCGCACGATGGTTTCGAGCGACGATGTGTTGCAACTTGAAGCTTTGGCCGACTTGGGTGGGTTTGATGATGAAGTCTTGGCCGAAGTGGACACCCTTGAACTGCATTTCGGTACCGACGAAGAAGAGGGTGGTTCTGCGGTGCTGGCCTGGTTTGCTGAGGGCATGAATGATCAGGTGCAGATGTGGACCTTCGAGACCGTTGATTCAAAGTTCAAATCCCAGTGGGGTAATCCTGAAATGGTGGACCGGCTGTATTCAGCCGATCCTGTGGCCGTGTGGTACGCCTTGAATCGTCGTGAGCAAGCTCTGGCCGCGCTCCCCGACGAGGTGATCAAAGTGCAGGCATTCCTTGATGAGGGATCTGATGAAGAGGGTTACTCCAGTTCCAACAGTCCCGGTTTTGGCGGGGGTGGGCCGGCCAGTAGCCGGCGCCCGATTGGTCGTCGACGCAAGCCGCCGATGGTGCCCTGACCGAAAAATCTTTTTGTCCCGAATCTGTAAAGCGTTCGGGTGAATGTTGAGTGGAGTTTGACGTCATGGATCGACGTGTTGCATTTGTGACCGGCGCAAGCCGGGGTATTGGCCGAGCCATTGCTGAGAAATTGGCATCCGATGGCTGTCACATGGTCTTGGTGGCTCGCTCCGTGGCTCGCCTTGAAGCATTGGCCAAGGAAATCACCGACCAAGGAGGAAGTGCTGAGGCCTGTCCCTGTGACATTGGTGACGGCGAGGCCTTGGCAAAAGCGGTGACCGATGCCGCCGACCGGCACGGTCGGTTCGACATTTTGGTCAATAACGCAGGGATTACCCGAGACGACCTGCTGCTTCGAATGTCGGATGAGGCGTGGGATGAGGTGATTCACGTCAATCTTCGATCCGCGTTTGTGGCGTGCCGGGCCGCAGTTCGTCCCATGATGAGGGGCCGATTCGGCCGGATCATCAATGTGGGGTCCGTGAGTGGTGTCATGGGCAATCCTGGTCAGGCCAACTACGCCGCGGCCAAGGCCG
>CALDQF010000120.1 GCA_937911845.1 uncultured Phycisphaera sp.
GTCATCAATCGGGCCCCTCAGAAGTACCTTCACTGAAGTCTGTCGCACGCAGTCCGTCTCCCCACAGAACATCGAATCGCTCCGAACCGAATCCACCGGGATTGTCCAACTCACTGCTTTCAAGTGGCCGATCCGGCAACTCACCAATTCGCTTCAAGATTTGGTCCATCGACTGTTCAGCGGACACAAACATCGAGTCGGGCCACATAGCGACATCGAGTTCTGTTTTCGAAACTTGATGGGGCAACAGAGCGAGCGCGACTTCAATTTTACCATGCTCTAGGGCCTGAAGTCGTGTTCGATACACAGGCAATTGCAAATCGATCCAATTCTTCTTTCTCACGTGGTAGTGGCTTGCCTCCGCCCGCTTTTTTACGAGGTTTGATGTGTTCACCACTTTGTAATCAATCGCTCGCCGCCTGCCAGAAGAGTGACGATCGACTCGGTCGATTTTTCCGGTCACAATCACGTTTGGTGCCGCCTTGCGTCGCAGCGGGTCAATTGCATTTGGCACGTCACGATCAGTGAAGTGAAGTTCAACATGCTCGACGCACCATTCTTCTTGAACAAGTTGGTGCTGAACCTCCGCAAAAGACAGCATTCGATGGCGAGCAATTTCAATTTGCAACTTCAATGCCGCCGGACGATCTTTCCCGAACCGATCATCCACGCACTCTTCAAGATGGTGCTGGAAGCCATTCTGAATCGCCTTCAAACTCTTCGTTGGCCCGCTCGACGCCTCTTCCCGGCCCCATGACTCAAAAGCGCTATGAACCAAATTGCCAAACCGCATGGCATCCAACTCGGCGCGCCAAGGCTCCACTGTTTCGGCCAACTTCATCTTCTTAAGCACGAACTTCACCGGCGATTCCAGCCAGACCCGAAAATCGGTGACCGATACTCTTTTCAATCCTGGAAGGTCCTCAGGAAGAAGAGGAAACGGTGCACTCTGAGGGGCGGGTGCCTCCAAACGCGACTTCCGTATCGGCCGAAGATGGAGATCACACTCCGATGAAAGCAACCTTGGCAAACGTTTCAGTGTCGACTCCGCTTTTGAAAGCACCAATCGACTTGGAAGAAGGCGGTCACCATCAACATTTTGTCTCGGCAAGATGTACTCAATCTTGGCCGACTGACTCCGGGAGGATTCAAGCACATCAACCAACCATGCGTCCCTGGCGGTCCGACGTGCCTGGCTGTCCATCCCAAGAAGCTCCCGGATGCTATCGGGTACTAGTGGTTCCAACACCGGCGGGCTGGGGATCAAGTTTTCGTTCATGCCCAAAATAATTCGAAGCGGCGCGGGATCCCAGGCCGCCTCAAGCCAACCCACAACTTCCACGCTGTCGTCCTCAGCGTCCGGCGGCAGAACCAGCTGATCGAGGGCCTGAAGCACCAACTTCAACACATCAGCTCCAGACAGCGGGCCCAGTAAGTCAACAGGAACGGCTTGGAGCTGGTCGAGTACGTTGCGCAACGCAAGAACGCTTTCCTCCAAGTCATCTCTGGTGCGCTCTGGAAGATTTTGCCGCAATCCCAATTCAGCAATCCTGACAATCTCATCAATGGCTTGGTGACCCGATGCGCTTTTGATTGGGCCCAGTATGGTTTCAATCGCATCAAGGGCCATCCGCACTTGATCCGAGCCCTTCATCCGTTCGTCGTGAAGGTAGACCCCAAGATGCTCTCGTCGGCACTGGTCCACTTTTTCAATGACGTCGCTACCCAACCCAGACAGCTCGAGAAATCCAGGAACCCTGAGCAGTTCCTCAACTTCGGCCCAACCACCTTGCAGCACCCTCTGAACAGATGAAAGAAGCCGGCCCAAGGACCCATCCAACAAGGCGCCAGCACTGGCCGTTCGGATGGGCACACCAAATGACGGAAGTACAGATTGAACCGCTGCTTGCATGTCTGGGTCAGGGCATACGACGGTAACTTCACTGGTCGCCTGACAACCAGACTTCTGAATCAAGCCCGCAACAAGTTGTGCCTGATCTTCGAGGCCATCAGCAACGTGAAGATTTGCATCATCAAAATTCAGGTCTGCGGCAGACCATTCAGATACTGCTCCCCCAGCAATTGGATGGACTGCCGCTGGAGGCTCCCCTTGTGGAACCACTCGGACAATCGAGACTCCCTTCTGCTCGAGTGCCTCCAAGAGTGCAGTACGGGAATGAAGGCTTTCTCCATCAACCAGGATCACACTGTTGAATCCACCCGGTTCAATGGATGTTGCCCGTATGGCTTGAGACTGTTCAGTTGCTGGGCACTGCATTTGCAGTTCGTCCAGTCTCAACTGCCGCGCTTCCTGCCATGCCACAAGAACGTCCCATACTTCACGTTCCTGACCTCCACTCAGACCCTCTGGAATCTCGTCTCGGATGGTTGAGAAATCAACCAGAGCCAAGCAACACTCGTGATGGAGACGCCCAAGTCTTTGGATCAAGGATTCCCGACTGC
>CALDQF010000121.1 GCA_937911845.1 uncultured Phycisphaera sp.
GGCCAAACGGCACTCTCCGCTGGTGGGGTCAGCAATCCAGTGGCCCTGGGCGGGACCAGTAATGCCGTAGGCATCGTGGAGACCTGTGTTAAACCACTGCGGCGAGTTGGGCGCGGTGGCTTGATTCACCATCATCCAAGTGATTTCATCTTGGAAAGCATCAGCGTCGGCACCGCTGTCGAAGTAGCCGTGTCTTTCTCCCCAGTTCCGCCAGCATGAGGCGAGTCGGCCAATGACCTGCTTCACTGATCGTTCGGGTCCGGTGGGTGCGTCGTTATCAACTGTTCCGTCGGCTTTGTAAGTCGGAACACCAGCCTTCCGGAAGTATTTGCTGACCATGATGTCGGTTGCCAACTGGCTCCAGGCCTCTGGCACTTCAGCGTCGTTCATCTCAAACACCACCGAACCGTCGGCGTTGTTGATTCGACTGGATCTCTTGGTCCACTTGATGGTGGAGAAGACGTCGGTTCCGGCTTGAGTGAATCGTCTGGTGATCCGCATGGCTTTGTATTCCTTACTCTGGCCGGTCGGCCATCTCATCCAACACGCTGTCGACCACGCACCCACGGTGGTGCGAGTCCCCTGATAGAGCGGTGCATCACAAAGCGATCCACCTCGGTGTCCACGCCCAACATGAACAGAAACCTGTACAAAATTCCGTCCTGTCCAGCTGGCCTGTGAATGCCAAATGCTAGACGCGACGAAGAGGGAGCGGGGCGAAAGATAACCCAATATCTTGTGGTTGCAAGCCTAGGAACCACCAAATCTTCCATCCGTTGTCGAGTGTTTTCCAAGTCTCTGTGTTTCAAGGTATTGCAGAACCGACAGTTGTCGCGTGGCTGTGGACGACTTGCCGCGTTCCGCGCGGGCTTGCTTAAACTCCACGCGTGGATCTGCCCAAACCCAATGCCGCGGCCGCTGCTCTTCAGCCCTATTTGTCTGGTCTGACACCATCCCAAAGGTCTGTGGTGGACCACCGAGGTGGACCTTTGCTGGTCAATGCAGGGCCTGGGAGTGGCAAGACCACCGTCGTCACCCACCGGATCGCGTCTCTCATTGCCGAAGGGGTCGCGCCGTGGCGCATTCTAGGATTAACCTTCACCAACAAAGCAGCCCAAGAAATGCGAGGTCGAGTTGAGGCTTTGTTGGACCACGCAGGATTGACCGCCGACGGTGTCCTGCTGTGCACTTTTCACAGCTTCGGGGCAAGGTTGATGCGAACCTTACCTGATGATTTTGGTGTCCCTGCCCGCTTTGTGATTCTTGATGCGGCCGATCAAAAGTCGGCGATCAAGCAAGCCATACGAGCTGCGAACTTGGATCCAAAATCATTCACTCCGGCCTCCATCAGTTCCGCAATCAGTGCCGCCAAGAATCAACTGAAAAACGCGGAAGCCTACGAAAGTGAGGCGGTTGATTTTCTGACCCGCGCGGTGGCCAAGACATATCACGAATACGAATCACGATTGAAGATGCAAGAGGCGGTTGACTTCGATGATCTGCTAATGCGTCCAGCGGTAGCCTTGCGTGATCAACCCGAACTCCGTGCAAGATTGACCCAACGTTGGACCCACTTGCTCATCGACGAGTATCAAGACACGAATTTTGCTCAGTTTCTAGTCGCCGACTTGTTGGTCTCGGAGGCTCGAAACGTCACGGTGGTTGGTGATCCTGATCAATCCATTTATGGATGGCGGGGCGCGAACATCGGGAACATCCTTGAATTTGAAACCCGATATCCGGACGCCAAAGTGATCCCATTGGGGGAAAACTTCAGATCGACCAAAACCATTGTCTCCGCCGCTGATGCGCTCATACGGAACAACGAGCAGCGCAAGCCCAAAAATCTGGTAGCGGCCAACGACACCGGTGACCGACTTCGAATTCGCCGCTCCGAGGATGAGCGTGGTGAGGCGCAAGATGTTGTTGACCACTTGAAACAGGTAGAACGGTCGGGAACCCCTTGGGCCGAAATGGCGGTGTTGTATCGCATGAACGCACTTTCTCGTGTTTTTGAAGAAGTCCTTCGCCGCGATGGCGTGCCTTACATCGTGGCCAAGGGTACTTCGTTCTTTGAACGGAAAGAAGTTCGGGATGCGGTTGGTTACCTGAGGTTGTTGGCCAATCCCCGTGATGAAGTCGCTCTTGAGCGTGTGGTCAACATGCCACCCCGTGGGATCGGAGCCACCAGTTGGTCTCGGGTCATCGGTGAGGCTCGGGCGTCCACTCAATCGGTGTGGGAAGTCATGCAGTCTCCCTCGAGAATCGAAGGAGTCTCCACTCGGGCCGCCAAAGCAATTGAATCTTTCGTCGAAATGGTTCAGGGGTGGCGATCGTCCTTGGGCCACACGGGAGCGTTCGAAGCGCTTTCTCGCGACCTCTCCGACGTCGTGCAGCGTGTCATCGATGAATCTGGTTTAGCCGCCCATTACGCACGTGGCGGTACGGAAGAGGACCACGACCGCGTAGAAAATCTTGATGAGTTGGTCTCCGCGGCGGCTGATTTCCCCGGAGTGGTTTCCGAATTGCCAGGCTTGGCAGAGGATGCTGAGCCAACTTTGGAACACGACGTACAGACGCTTGAAGCGCATCTTTTTGGCTGGTTGGAGTCGATCAGTCTGGTGGCTGACTCCGATCTGGTGGATCCCACCCGTGGCGTTTTGACCTTGATGTCCTTGCACGCCTCAAAAGGACTTGAATTTGAAGAAGTGGTGGTGGCAGGCTGTGAAGAAAGCCTTCTGCCTCATCAACGGTCGATCGGAGATGATGAAGCCATCGAAGAAGAGCGGCGTCTCTTGTTTGTTGGCATGACCCGTGCCAAAAAGAACCTCACCCTCACAAGTGCAAAATCAAGACCGGTCCGTGGGTTCCGTGAATCCACCATCCAAAGTCAGTTCTTGTCTGAAATTCCTGAAGAACTGGTCGAACGTTGGGAGGCCAACGAAAACGCATCGGCCGACGCTTTTTTGCAGGGCAGTTCACCCTCACCTCATGGAGGACGCCGCGGCCCCAGCGGCCGTCGTCTCGCCAGTCTCTTCCCGGTGGGTTGCCTTGTAGAACACGAACAGTTTGGTGTGGGACGAGTGGAAGCCATCATGCCGCGACCGACTGGAACGACTGCTCGAATTGATTTTCGATACGACGGCGTCAAGACTATTATTTTGGAGTACGCGAAGCTGGAGCGACTCGAATGAACAGCGATCGGGTAAGGACAATTGCCCTTGAACTGGGGTTCGGTTCGGTTGGCATTGGGCCTTCGATTCCCCAGCGGCCAGACGTGCATCAGGCTTGGATTGAAGCGGGATGTCATGGAGAGATGACATGGATGGAGTCGCATCGTGATGTGGCAAGCGATCCAAACTTGGTGCTTCCTGGAGCGGTTCGGGCTATTTGTATTTTGGATCGGTATCCCGGGTTTGACTCTGAAGAAGTGCCACCTCGGTTCGGTCGAATTGCGCGTTACGCACGGGGTAAGGACTACCACGTTCATACGATGAAGCGTTTACGCCAGCTTGGAGAGCGATTGTCTTCTGATTTTCCCGATGGGTCTTTTCGTGCATGTGTGGACACGGTTCCTCTGATGGAGCGTGACCTTGCCAGTGGTGCGGGTCTCGGTCGAATTGGGAAAAACACACTGTTGATTGAGCCTAGAAAAGGCTCGTGGGCGTTTCTTGGAGTGTTGTTGACCACCATCCCATTTGAGATGGACACGCCGCTGAAGGAGGACCCGTGCGGAACGTGTACACGTTGTATTGAAGCGTGCCCTACCGAAGCCATTAAGCCTTGGAAAGTGGATGCACGTCGGTGTATTTCGTATTTAACTTTGGAGCACCGCTCTCCCATCCCCCCGGAGCTTCATGAGGGGCTGGGGAATTGGTTGGCGGGTTGCGATATCTGTCAGGAAGTGTGCCCCCACAATCACCCAACCCCCGCTCGAGTGAACAG
>CALDQF010000122.1 GCA_937911845.1 uncultured Phycisphaera sp.
CATGGTGTTGGCGGGGACCATCATCGGTGTGGTGGCTTGGCCCATGTGGGGTTTGGCCGTTGGTGCGGTCGGCGGGTTTGTTCTGGCGCGCCTCGCGTTGCCACTGTTCCGAATCATCGAACGTCACGGAATTCGAATCGGCACTTGATTCTTGCGCGCGCGTCGGGGTACTCTCCCGACGTCGCCACGGATTCGGCGTCAACGGCTTTCGCCAAGGAGATGGCAACTATGCCCAAAACCAAAACTACAGTTGCAGAGAAAAATGTCGTGCGCGCCGCGCGCGCGGCCGACGCACATGATGCGTCAGAGGACCTGAGTTCCATTGACTCCCTTGAACTCTGGGCCCGTTATGCAGAACACTCCGACCCAGCACAAAGGGACAAGATTGTTCGCAACGAACTCGTTTCACGTTACGTGCACATCGTTCGGTATCTGGCAGAGCGTATTCATGCCCGGCTTCCAAACGAAGTTGATGTAGAAGACCTGGTTATCGCCGGTTGCTTCGGTTTGATGGAAGCGGCGGACAACTTCGACCTCGCTCGCGGCGTGAAGTTTGAAACCTTCTGCACGCAGCGAATCCGCGGTGCCATCTTTGATGAGCTCCGTGCCATGGACTGGGTTCCCCGTCTGGTTCGCTCCCGCACCAGCAAAGTTGAGTTGGCCAAAAAGTCATTTGAGTCGCGAACCGGTCGATCACCAAACGACGACGAAATTGCCGGTGAACTTGGAGTTGATGACTCGGAGTACCAAAAAATCCTTCGAGACTCGCGACCGGTGTCCATGGTCTCTCTCGATCGGAAAGCGTTTGACGGCGATTCCAACAAAGATGTCCGTGAAATCGATGTGATTCGTGACAACCGTCAGGATGACCCCAGCGATGCTGTACAGGGTGCTGAACTGAAGACTCTGCTTGAGAAGGGCCTCTCGGTCACCGAGAAGTTGATCTTGACCTTGTACTACTACGAAGAACTGACCATGAAGGACATCGGGCGGACGCTTGATTTGTCCGAGTCTCGAGTGAGCCAGTTGCACTCTTCTATCTTGGCTCGCTTGAAGTCACATCTTCAGCACCGTGAAGAGCGCGACGAAGAAGAGTGAGTCAAAGAACTGATAGGTTGCCAGCATGATGATGCTGGCAACTTTTCTTCTTGCTTCCGATTGTGCGACGCAGGCCATGTATTTTGGCCGCTACGTTGAAGTTGGTGTTGACTCTCCCCCAGTGTGGACCGTTGGATCCTCTTGTACTGCCGGTCATTTCCCGCAGGCTTTGCATGCCATCCACGAAGATCAGTTGATTCCGATCGGTGAACCTGGAGATCGGGGTCTTCGTTCCTTTGGTGACGGTTTGCAGATTGCCTTTCAAGGGGAATGGCGAGAGCGCATCACAGGGTTCATCTTGGCAGCTCCAGAGCAACCCCCGCGGGAATTTGTTCGCCTTGATCCGGTCACTCAATCTGAGTCCACAGAGATCGAGTCACTTGCCGCATCAGTGGCCGCTCGAGGTGGGGTTCAGGCCTGGCAGACCAAACAAAATGTTTCGATTCAGGGCGCCATGAGTGTGCTGGGGTCTTCCTCCGAAGATGAGCCAGTTCGCATCCAAATTCTTGCGGCAGGATTTGACCGGTTTTACATGGAAATTTATGAGCGTCCCAATGAGGGGCCTCTTCGGGTTGGAGGCGCTGGGTCTAACATAAATGATAGAAGAAATTGGGACTCATATTTAGTAGACGATGAAGTTGTAAAAATTCAGCCTCATCATGCTTTAAAAATCCAGGGATTTCCTAGTGATTTTAAGTTACCCAATTCGCGTACGGAG
>CALDQF010000123.1 GCA_937911845.1 uncultured Phycisphaera sp.
CACTTGGAACCGTCAGGTCAAAAGACTCATCGACGAATACTTGTTGGAAATCCCCTTGGTCGACAACGATCTTGATGCCGAGGCATCGGGGCGCGGCCGACTACTCGTGAGATTGAGCAGCGGGCGGGTGGTTCGACCCACCACCGTTATTCGGATCGACCAAAGCCCCAAGACCAGCGACCTGACCAACGCCATCTTGCGATGTGGACTGCCGAAAGAAGCCGTCGCCCCATTGGCACGTGAAATCCTCGGCCCCAACGCCCAGCCCTCCATCACGCTTGACCGCGATCGAAGGGCGCAATTGGAACTCCAGGCCCGTGACCAGACTCCGGAAGTGGTCGAACAATATGAGGCCGGGCAAATTCTGTGGCGTGCGGGCCAACGGGTCCCCGCCGAGCAATTGGATGACGCCAAAAGGATTTACGCGGAGACGTCGCGCATCGAATGGCCCGAATTTGGGGCGGCGTTTCTTCTGTGCCTGTTGGTCATGGCCCCACTGGCGGGATTCTCGGCCCACAGCCATTCCAAACTCACCCGACACGCCATTCGTCTGGCGACGTTCCTCAGCCTGTTGATCGGCCTAATCGCGATCCCCTTCCTGCTTGGCGAACGCTTGCCCGCCGCCCGCGATGCTGCGGTCATTGCCATCGCTGCTTTTGGCACGATCAGTGTTTCGCTGGCCTACGACCGAATGCTGGGCGGAATTGCAGGAGGAACCCTCGGCGTGCTGGGGGCATTGGTAGCGCCAGCACCGATCATGCTTGCCCCAGGCGTCGTGGCCGGCGCGGCCATGATGGCCGCAAGACTGGGGAACTTCGAAGATCGGGCCACCATTCTTTCTGCCGCCGGGCGCAGTGCGGTGGTGTTCGCCCTGGGCGCTGCTGTTGCCGAATGGACCAGCCTCCCCAGTGGAACCGAAGGTCTTTTTGCTCAAGGTGCCGCCAGAGCGTTCGCAGCCTGGCTCACCACGCTTCTCATTGGGTTTTTGGCCATGGGTCTCTTGCCCACCATGGAACGGTGGTTTGATCGAGTAACTGGGATGACCCTGGCCGAGCTCCGAGACCCTCGTCATCCCTTGTTGCAAGAATTGGCCGCCCGAGCACCCGGGACGTACGACCATTCCTTACAAGTGGCTTCACTGGTGGAAGCAGGCGTCTCGTCCATTGGTGGTGATGCCGCACTG
>CALDQF010000124.1 GCA_937911845.1 uncultured Phycisphaera sp.
TGGCGCCGGGGAATTGGGTCTCGTGGTGTTGTGCGGGATTCTGGGGTTCGGTTTGGCCGACGCGATGAAGGATGCCTCCGTGGTCGACTTGGTCGTGATGGACGTGGATGCCTCGCTGGTCGATTCCAACTTGCGAAGCCTGCGAGCATCAGCTCGAACTGCGGCGTCGCCCGTTCTGGTCTTCGCGACTGGCGTTGATCTTCCTGCAATGCGGGCCGCCTTCCCGGCCGGAGGTTCGGTCATGGCCATCGATCGCAACGCTTCGGGTTCTGGTCGTCTTTCCGCCATGAATCAGTTGATGGCTCAGGCCTCTGGCGGCAGCCTCGATGAGACTGCTGCACTGATCTATGCCATCGAAGCCACCGAAGCGGTCAACGCCTTGGCGGCAGGCACCCGTGGGGATGTGCTCAATCCTCAAGAAGCATTGTCGACGTACCTCGATGCCCTCCAGTCGCGTTCCGGCGGACTCCGTATGTTGATTGCTGAGGGCCTTTCGGAAATGGACACATCGGAAGCCCAAGTGGCCCTTATTGATGCCGCTTTGGATGCCACGGGTTCAGAACAGATCGAACTCTTGGGGTATGCCACCGCTTCGGTTCGAAGCTTTGGCAACCAAACCACTCCAGACCAAGTTGCCTCAGTCCTTTCGCTGGTTCAGCTCGCTGACGAATCGGATTTGGCCGATGCGGCGGCCGCCTTGCACGGGGCTCTCGATTTGCCGGGTGGATCTGTCCTGCAGTTCGTGAACTGATGACTTTCGTTCATATCCTGATGCATGCACCTCGGGGGTGCTTAGATGATGCATCCGGATGTGAAGACATGCCTTTCTTGGCCGCCTTAGCTCAGTTGGTAGAGCGAAGCTTTCGTAAAGCTTAGGTCACGGGTTCGAGTCCCGTAGGTGGCTCTTCTACAGAGGAGTGCACGGTGTCCGAAGACTCCACACATCACAACACGGTTCAGTTGATTCAAGCCGCACAAGCCGGGGATCGCGACGCGGAGGGAGAACTCTGGATGTTGCTCTTGGATGAGGTCAGGCGCATTGCTCATGCACGTCTTCGTCAAGAGAAGGTGGGGATCACCCTGCAGACCGATGATCTGGCCAATGAAGCCTTTCTGCGGATGGTTAACCTGCGCGACATGGCGTTTGACTCGAGGAAGCATTTTTTGGCCATGGCCGCTCGAGCCGTCCGGCAGATCTTGGTCGATCAAGCTCGAGCCCGCAAAGCAGACAAGCGTGGAGGCGGGGCCGCGAAGGAACAGTATTCCGACACTCGCATCGGGGCATCCGCGGCGGACCAAATGGATGTTCTCGGTCTTCACGAAACGTTGGAAGCGTTGGGACAACGAAGCAAGGTGCAACACGACATCGTGGAACTTCGCTTTTTTGGGGGATTGACCATGGACCAAGTGGCGGCGCATTTGGATCTGCCAATGAGGTCATGTGAGCGAGAATTCTCGGCCGCGAAAGCTTGGCTTCGCTCACAATTGCAATCAGAATGATTTTTTCGCCGTTTTTCTTGCCTTCCGAGCCGAATCGGCGAGAATCGAACTGAGCCGGAAGGATTATTCAAATGAATCTCATTCGAGTCGGATGGGTTGTGGTGGCATCTGTGGTCCGAGCATCACTCGGACAAGAAGAACGCCTCGTGGACTGTGCAGGCTTCAACCTTGATGGCCCTTCGCTTCGCGTGACGGTTCCAGGGATCAGTGATCCTGAAGGTCTCGAGCGCATTCTCGATCCCAAAGTTGAGCTCGATCTGACGGTTCAGCTCGAGGGACAACTCGAAAATCCATTTGACGAGCC
>CALDQF010000125.1 GCA_937911845.1 uncultured Phycisphaera sp.
TGGCGAGCTCTTGTTCAACCTGCTGCTGCAAGGCCCGCGCTTCGTCAATTTGCAAAAGCAATGATTCGGCGGACTCGTACAAGCCGGTGAACTCGGAAGTGGTGAAAAGATTTCGGGCCCGAGAGAGCTTGACTCGGCCGGTCAGCACCACGTTCGTTGCGCCGGAATAATCTTCTCTCTCGAGAAGTTCACCACCACGCTGCATGGAAGCTTCAAACTCAACCCTTGCTTGCTTCAACAACACAGAGCGTTCGTTGACAACGGCATCAATGGTCGAACCACGATCCAGCATCGAAGCCGCTTCGTCGCGAATCATCGAAGCGTCTTGGTTGCCAGGATCTTCCGCCAAAGCTTCTTCGGCTGCGGCAATGGCCATTTCCCAGCGGCCTTTGGCGAGGTGGTCGCGAGCGGACGCCAGGGCTGGGTTTTCCTCGGCTTCCACAACTTCTGCAACAGGTGCTTCAGGCACGGGTGCATTTTGTGCAAACACGGGAGAGACAAGGCAGGCCGCAAGAGTGGCGACACCGATGAACTGAGGTTCGAACTTCACTGTTGGCTCCTCAGGCCGCCTCCGGCGGCCATTACAAGTATTCCTCCACCAGCCTTTCGGCCGGTCTCCGACAATCTTTCGGAGAGGCGAACCTTACCTTCTAGAAGTCCTCTGCTGCAACACGCAACGCGGATTCGCGGTGGTTCTTTTCTGAGATGGATTCCCTCCCCGAATATCAACCACGGGCTTCGGCCATCTGGGCGACGAAGTCGTCGAACAAATAGGCTGAGTCGTGGGGCCCGGGAGAGGCTTCTGGGTGGTACTGGACGGCAAAAATTGGCCGAGAATCGTGCTTGAATCCAGCCACCGTGCCGTCATTGACGTGCCGGTGGGTGATGGAGCATCCCGCCGCCTCCAGTGAGGCGGCCTCGACGCAAAAACCGTGATTTTGGCTCGTAATCTCGATTCGATCCCGACCAGCGGCATGGACAGGCTGGTTGGCTCCGCGATGACCGAACTTCATTTTGGCCGTTTGGGCCCCCAATGCGAGGCTTAAGAGTTGGTGTCCCAAGCAGATACCAAAGGTTGGGACCTCCCCAGCCACCTCTCGGAGGGTGTCGATGGCTTGATCTACCGCCGCTGGGTCACCGGGACCATTGCTGACAAATATGCCCTCAGGCTGCAAGGCACGGATGGCGGAAGGGAAGCTGTTGGCCGGCAAAGCATGAACTTCACAGCCTCGGTCGACCAGATGCTTGTAAATGGTGCGTTTTGCTCCACAATCCAAAGCCACCACGCGGTAAGGACGATCGCTGCCTCGAGCGCGATCCATGGGCATGTCGCGGGCGCCGTCCCACCAACCCGCCAAGTCTTCGCTCGGGCGGTGGGGAGCCTCGGGGCCGGCTGACTCCGCCAAGTTGGCCCCTGACATGTCTGGCGCGGCCCGGGCCGCTACGAGAAGGGATTCAGGGGTCTCGGCCGGATCGTTGGAAATGGCGCCTCGCATGGCACCCGATTCCCGAAGCCGACGCACCAATGCTCTGGTGTCCAAACCTTCAATCGCTGGGATGCCGGCCTGGGCCAGCCAACTTGGGAGTTCGGTCTTGGCCCGGCAGTTTGAGACCAATGGGGTCGCTTCACGCACCACGAAGCCGGCCACTTGCGGATGAGCGCTTTCGCCATCCTCCGTCGTAATCCCAGTGTTTCCTATCTGGGTGGCGGTGAGAACCAAGATTTGGCCTTGATAGGAAGGGTCGGTTAATGCTTCCTCGTATCCCGTCATAGCGGTGCAGAAGACCACTTCGCCGGTTTTGGTGGTCGCGTCGCCAAAACTCCTTCCTCTCCAAACTGATCCGTCTTCGAGGACAAGCAACGCTGGGTTCGACTCGGTGTGCATCAAAAGCAGATTGTAGAGACACTCACCGTTGTAGGCTTCAGTCGTGGATCTCTTTGAGCCCGATGGGCCACCAAGTTGGGTGCAAGTTGCCGTTGAGCGTGGGCTGAGTCTCGATGCTGACGTCCTGACGTATGCCGTCCCCAACGAGTTGCACCCCATTGCCTTGGGCTCCCGCGTCCGGGTTCCGTTGGGCCGCGGCGCGACCCCAACCGCAGGCTGGGTGGTGGCCCCAGGGACCACCCCAAACCTCGCCCCAGAACGCATCAAACGAGTCATTGATGTTGATGATCGTGTCTCCCCGCTTCCAGAGTCTTTGATCGATGTTTCTCGGTGGGTCAGCGACTACTACCAGTGCCCCATGGGGATGACGTTGGCTTCCGTGGTCCCGGCCGCGGTAAAACGGGGGACCGGTCGCACGCTCAACCGCCATTGGTCCCGATCGTCCATCCCCCAACCCGATCGTCTGCCACCAGCACAGCGCCGGATTTTGGAAGTGCTCAACAAACACTCTGGAAGCGCACCTCTTCTCGAATCGGTACTGCTTGAAGCCTCCGGAGTCAAAACCCGTGGTCCTCTGCAAGCTTTAGAGCGGGCAGGGCTTTTGGAAGTCACCTTGGTGGAAGCCATCCGCGGGACTGACATCCCAGGTGGGCTCGACCCACGACGCCCTGATTGCCTCACCGACGAACAACAAAGAGCCATCCAATCCATTGGAGAAGCCATTCCTAGGGGCGCTTCGGTTCACGTGCTGCATGGTGTTACCGGCTCAGGCAAAACCGAGGTCTACTTGCAACTCATCGAGCAGGTGTTGGCCGCAGGCAAGACCGCCCTCATGTTGGTCCCTGAAATCGCCCTCACACCCCAGACCGGCGCACGGCTCTCCGGAAGATTTCCCGATCACCGGGTCGCCATTTTGCACTCAGGGCTGCACGCCAGCCAACGTCACGCGGAGTGGCAAGCGGTTCGGTCGGGGGAAGCTCGAGTGATCTTGGGCGCTCGATCGGCTGTCTTTGCTCCAGTCTGTGAACGTGAACTTGGGTTGGTCGTGGTGGATGAGGAGCACGAAAGTTCATACAAACAAGAACAAGCCCCCCGCTACCACGGCCGGGATCTGGCCATCCTGCGTGCCCATCGTGCCGAGTGCCCCATCATTTTAGGATCGGCCACACCTTCCATGGAAACTTGGTCCAAAGCAGTCAGCGGCCGTTGGCATTTGCACCGCATGCGATCGCGTCCTCCCGGAATGGCTTTGCCGCGCGTCGAAGTGGTGGACTTGGCTCAGGAGCAAAAATCCAGCCACGACCGAAGCCTTGGACAAACCCTGATGCAAGGTTTGCACGAAGTCACGCAGTCTGGCGACCAAGCCATCGTGCTGCTTAACCGTCGGGGTTGGGCGTCTTGGATTGGGTGCTCAAGTCAAATGTGTGGCTACACCTTGCGTTGTGAGGCGTGCGAAGCATCGATGGTGATGCATCGAGACAACCGACTGCCCCAAGGAGGCCATGTCAAATGCCACCATTGTTTGCGGTCCAACCGATTGCCTTCCATTTGCCCCGACTGTGGAAAAGGCTTGATCAAACTCGGACTGGGCACCCAACGTTTGGAAGAAGTGCTTCGGGAAGAACTGCCCCACCTAGAGGCGCATCAGATTGTGAGGGTCGACTCGGATCAAATCTCTGGACTGCAAGACTTGCACGAGATCTTGGGGGCGTTCGGTCGGCGTGAAATTCGAGTGTTGTTGGGCACCCAGATGATTGCCAAAGGTTTGGACTTCCCGGGGGTTCGATTGGTTGGCGTGGTGAGCGCTGATACCGCATTGCAGCTCCCTGACTTCCGAGCTTCCGAACGCACGTTCCAATTGGTCTCCCAAGTGGCCGGTCGTGCTGGCCGATCCGCAGATGGTCCACAAGCACGGGTCATTGTGCAGTCCATGCACCCAGACAACCCAGCAGTCCTGCATGCGGCTGCACACGAATGGGATCGATTTGCGGAACACGAATTGACCATGCGGGCCAGGGCTGGTTTGCCCCCCGCCAAACGTATGGCGCGGATTGTGTTTCGCAATCGAGATCTTGATGCCGCCATGGCCATGGCGAACGCCGCCGCCCAAGCGCTTACCAACACCAAAGAGGAGATTGAACTGTTGGGACCAGCTCCCTGCCCGATGGCTCGAATTGATGATCGCCATCGGATCGGGCTGGAAGTGCTTGGCGAAACACCCGGCACCTTGGGACGGGCACTGGCAAAAGCCCGAGCCGCAGGAGGGCTCAAACCCGGCGAAAAAGTGGTCATTGACGTGGATCCGACCACTCTGCTGTAAAAGAGACGTCTGATAAAGGGCAGAACAATTGGACGAATCCGCATCATCGGATCTCGCCCGCTGTGCTTGGCGTTTGGCGGTGGCCCACCGCCGAATCGAACGCCATGTTGCAGCCAGAAATGGCCCTCCCACCGCCCATTCCAAAGAAGCGGCGACGGCCCAGTGTGTTGCTGGCAGACGCCGATCCTGCGCGCCGAGGGCTGCTGGCCCACCACCTGCGCCATATGGGACACGAGGTCTGGGAAGCAACCAACGCCGCCAGTGCATTTGAACTCTTTGAGTATCACCATCCTCCGCTTCTTTTGGTTGACCAGAATCTTCCAGCAAATGGCGCCGAGCGTCTGTTGCAACATGCAAGAGACCTGGGAGAACGGACTCCGGCCATATTTGTGTGGTCGGTGTTGCTCCAAAACAAACAAACGAAAGCCAAACCTCTTGTCTCGTGCGATCAACTCTTGCTGACGCCGACCGATCATGAAGCTTTACAACGGACCTTGGCTCCAGGCATCCGACTTTTGGAGCTCCTTGAGTCCCTCGAATCAGAACGAGAATCGGCTCGAATGGCCCTAGAAACCGCGAAGCGTGAAACCAAACGAGCCCAAATGGCCACGGAAAAGATGCGTCGCCAAGCGCTGACCGATGACCTGACTCGGCTGGGGAATCGGCGAGCCGCCCTTGATCACCTCAAAGATTGTTGGGACAAAAGAGGCCCCTTGGGCGTGGTCATGCTGGACTTGGATCATTTCAAAGAGATCAACGATCGATTTGGGCATGGAGTCGGTGACATGGTTTTGGAATCGGTCGCCACCCGCTGGCGACGATGCACCCGTTCCGGAGATCAGCTCTACCGAATGGGCGGGGAAGAATTTCTCTTGCTGTGCCCGAGGGCGGACGAAGGGGTGGCGGCCATGGCCGCGGAGCGTTTGCGACGCGCACTCGAAGAGCAGCCCATCAACACAGACGCGGGTTCCATCGCCGTTACTCTCAGTGCCGGGGTCGCCGCACGTACGCTGCAGATGAATTCACATCATGCTTTGCTTCGGGCTGCCGACCGGGCGCTGTATTGGGCGAAAGACGCTGGCCGAAATCAGATTCGGCGCGAATCAAGTCAACGTCGCGCAGGCTAGATCAACGCTCAACGGGCTGTTCAGCGTCCAGCCAGCCTCGCCATCCACCGTCCATGGAAGTGACATTGGTGTAACCCATGGCCACCAGTGATTCCGCGGCAATGGCCGAGCGGTAACCACCACCGCAATACAAGACCAGACGTTCATCCTGCCCTGAAATAGCAGACTCAATGTCGCGTTCAATCACACCCTTTGACAAATGGACGGCACCTGGGATATGCCCCGCCGAGAATTCGCTTTCCTCACGCACGTCGATCAGTGTGAACGATTTGCATTCATTTCTAGCCTGAATAAGTTCGTCCACAGTGCATTCACGGATGACCCTGCGGGCCTGATTCACTCGTGCTAAAAAATTGGGATTGTGATTCATCGACTTCTTTTAACTCACTATCTTATTGGCAAAGTAATGCCTTTAAGCATCTCTCTCTCTCTGTCTCTCT
>CALDQF010000126.1 GCA_937911845.1 uncultured Phycisphaera sp.
GCAAAAACCCTTGATGCGGCGTTCCACATTGGTCGGGCTTTCGAGGTTGATGAGTTGATGCACCAACTCTCCGAACGAGGTGGAGGCGCTTCGAAAGCAACGGTCTACCGGACCGTACGCCTTATGATCGATGCAGGCGTTCTTGAACAAATTCTCATTGATAGTGATCGAGCGCATTACCGAATCTCCACCGGTGACAGCAGCAGCACCACGCTCATTGACCCCGAGTCGGGAAAGATGCTCCCAGTGGATGACCCGCAACTGAACAGTATTTGTCGAGAGATCGCGACCAAAAGTGGTTGGTCTTACCGGGGATATCGAATTCAGATCATGGCGAATTCACCTGACAAAGATGTTTCATAAAACACCGTCAGGCACCAGAGCAATGCGACCGCCATCCGCGTGCTCCAGTGCGATGGCCAGCACAGGCTTCGGCCACATTTCTGAATTTGCTTTGTCGGGCCATTCGACGACAAGAGCCCGACAGTCAGTGGCGCTGTCGCTCGATTCTCCTGCGTCGCCACGCCATGCATCACGATGCAGCAGAACTCCCCCATTGACCGCATAGTGATGCTCCAGAACATAGGAAGGTGAGTGGACGTCATCAGGATCTCCTCCCATCGCCTGAACCACTCCACGCACGAGTGTCGTTTTGCCCGACCCAAGTTCCCCGCGTATGGCAAGGGTTTTCCAACTGACCGTGGACTCCACTACCAATCGGGTACCAAGGGCTTCAGTTTCGTCAGGATTGGCGAGGGAGACTTTCATGAACCGTGGTTCCATCCCTGTTGACTGACGTCAATTTGGCGTCCTTGATTGTCGGAAATTATGACCGCCGGCTGTCCGTCCGTGACCTTTCCAATTTCAAAAACTTGGAAAGGAAGTGTGGAGCAATCTGCGGATGGTGAAACGGTGAACAGTAGTTCGTGGTCTTCGCCATCTTTTATGGCGTCTTCCCAGGTAAATCCAGCGTGGCATGGAATCAAACTTTCTTGCAAGACAAACCGCACTCCGCTGGATGATGCGACGGCCATTGCATCTTTCCCAAGCCCATCCGAGATATCAATCATTGCATGGAGGTGATCGCCAAGGAACGATCGGAGTTGGAGGGCCTCGAAAATTCTCACGGGTGGGAACAAGTGGCGACCAGAAGCAAATGACCCTCCCAACGGGCCGGTAACCAGAATACGATCGCCTATTTTTGCCCCCGACCGCAAGACAGGCTGTGCAGCCGAGCCCAACACCGTGACGGTGAGATGAATTCCCGAAGCCGACTCGCCTCGTTGGATGCAAGTGTCGCCGCCAACAAGCGGGCAGTCAAGACGTTGAGCTTCAAGTTGAATGGCTTCGTACAGCATGAGAGCTTCGTGTTGCGTCAATGACGACGGAAGTAGGGCTGTCGCCACGAGGCCAACGGGAGAGGCCGCCATGGCGGCGAGGTCCCCCGCAGCACGGCGAACGGCTTTGACGCCAACATCACGTAGAGGTGTCCCCGGGAGAAAATGAAGC
>CALDQF010000127.1 GCA_937911845.1 uncultured Phycisphaera sp.
CCCTGGCCCGCCTGAGGGCCTGCAGGTCAAGTCAAGCCGACTGGAACGCCGATTGCAGTATGTAAAGAACGGATTCGGCGGAGCTGGACGTGTTTCATTCGGCCGTTTCAAGGCGGTTGTTTGGCGGCCATGCCAGACTTGCCATCGCTTGGTCTTGCTTTAGGAATTTGGTGCCACAACATGTCAGGTGCAAGTGCGGGAATTGGGCTGATTAGCGGATACGACTTCAACGCGCTCGTCTCGGCCCAACTGGCGTTCCGGAACAGCGCTTTGCTGCGTCTTCAAGGTCGCTCTGCGGAATTTTCAGCCGAGCAGGCCGCCTTCTCAGATGTTGGACTCCAGCTGGAAAGCATTCGATCTGCCGCGTCCGGTCTGACGTCCTCGCTGTTTGCCTCCAAACAGGTTTTTTCTTCCAATTCCAATCTGCTGTCGGCCACCGCCAACAGTGCCGCTTCGACTGGGTCTTGGGACCTGTTGGTGCCACGGTTGGTTTCTACCTCCCAGGTTCTGTCGGGCGGTGTGGCAACGCAAGACCAGACTGCTCTTGGCCTGACTCAATTGTCTTTTGAATTGGGTGAGGGCCGACTTCGTGACGATGTCGAATTGTCTCAACTCAACGAGGGATTTGGCATCGAGCGTGGTTCCATCGTGGTCACCAATCGTTCCGGAACTGAAGCCGTGGTAGATCTCAGCCAAGCCGCCACCATTGGTGAAGTTGTTGATGCGATCAACGCAGCGGGCATTGGCGTTGAAGCCAGTTTGCAATCTGGAAGTTTGAACCTCTTGGACACCTCTGGGGGATCTGGAACGTTTTCTGTTCGAGGCTTCAATGGTTCCAACACTGCTGAGGACTTGGGGATCTCATCATCAATTGCTGGCAATTCGATAGAGGGTGAACTGATCTGGTCGCTTGCGGGGAACACTGATTTGGGAGTGTTGCGTGATGGCTTGGGCATTCGAATTCAAGACGGCGGGTTGCCTGACCTCACGATCCAACTGTCTGATGGCTCACCCGCGATCACGGTTGATTTGGGTCCGACGGGAGACATATCAGCAGCCACCACTTTGGCCGAGGTGCAAGCAAGGATCAGTGACGCCACTTCTGGCGCGGTTGAACTTCGATTGAACTGGGAAGCGGCCCCCGGTGGCATCAGTGCGTCAACAGGATTTGGTTTGATGCTTGAATCAACCGACCCCTCTTTGACTTTCGAGGTCACGGGGGACGCTGCCGAAGATCTTGGCTTTTCCGGGAATTCGGACGCTCAATACTTGGTCGGCGATCGTGTCCTGGGTGGCTTGGATGGGGTGCTTATTTCTTCTTTGAGTGGCGATCCATCAGCACTGTTTTCAGGGTCGTTTTCTGTCACCGATGGCTTTGGGAACTCGACCACAACTCCAATTGTTGCGCCGGCTGAAGTTCTCGGTTCGGTGGGCGCGCTGATGGCCGTGATCAATCAACAGTTGAGCAACCAGTTTGTATCAGCGCGGGTCGAGCTCAACGCTCAGGGCAATGGCTTGCAATTGGTCGATACCTCGGGCTTCAACAATATTGAGGCCAGTGGTGAAGTTGCTGACAACTTGGGATGGACCGCGGCAAATCGAAACAGCAATGGCGTGGCCAGCGGTTTCAACTTACAACGGGCATGGGTTGGGGCTGCGACCAAACTGTCCACCTTGTCTCAGGGCCAAGGTATTGGTACCGGCACCTTTCAGATCACCGATGGTCTAGGTGGTACTGCGGTGGTGAATTTAGACGGGTCCGAGCAGACGATTCAAGACCTGCTGGATGAAATCAATTCCAAGGGGTTGGCTTTGGTTGCTCAGGTCAACGCCACGGGTGACGGCATTGAGTTGGTCGATCAACTTCCAGACGGATCGTCATCGTTTCGCACCATTCAAGTTGATGCGTTGTCCGGCTCGGCGGCCAGTGATTTGGGGTTGGTTGGTTCTGCCAAGGAAATCGGAGCGGCTCTCGAGGGACGTTGGGAATATGTCATCGACTTGGATCCCTCGGACACGTTGGAGGCCCTGGTTGAAAAAATTGATGCCAGTGGTACACCCGTCCAGGCGGGCTTGGTCAATGTGGGTGGCTTGTCTCCTTGGCGACTGTCCCTGACCAGTGATGTGGCGGGTGCTGGTGGAGATCTGGTTATGGATCTTCTGAGCGATGGCTCTGCACCCCAATTTCAACTGGATCCGATTCAGCGTGGCCAGGATGCCAAAATTCTGTTCGGTGCCGGGTCGTTGGGTGGTGGATTTTTGGTCACCAGCGGATCAAACACGCTGTCGGGAGTGATTGAAGGCGTCACCATCGATTTGTTGGCCGCCTCAGACGAACAATCAACGTTGACGATCGAGCGAGATGACAGTTCTTTGTCAGAGGGTCTGCAAGCTTTGGTCGACGCGTACAACGGTTTGCGGGACAAATCAGATCAATACGACTCTTATGACAGTGAATCTCTGAAAAAAGGCACGCTGTATGGGAACGCCAGCTTGCGGAGCTTTGTCTCGGAGTTGACTCGAATTGTGACCCAAGATGTGGATGGGCTGTCCGGTCCCTACAGATCGCTTCAAGACATAGGTGTGTCAATCGATGGTGAGGGTCGGCTTTCTTTTGAGACCGAGGCTTTCACCGAAGCACTGGTTGTTGACCGCGAAGGCGTGGAGGCACTGTTGTCGGCTACGCTTGAAGAAGAGTCTGCCGAGTCGGATGGTGAGACATCAGCCATTGAAGGACTCGGCCCTCGGCTTGACGCTTTGTTGGAGAGTTGGCTTGCC
>CALDQF010000128.1 GCA_937911845.1 uncultured Phycisphaera sp.
TGATGGCTCCCTGAGTTCTTGAACGCAGAATTTGACCAACTCTTGGGATGGCGACTCTTCACGAGATCGGAGTATTCCTGCAGAAATATGCCTTGATTGCTTGTCACCGTTTTCAAGTTCGTATCGAATTGAGTCTGCTGACTCAGGCCAAAGATGATTCAGAGCATATTCTGCGAGATATCTATTCCAAGGAACGTTGTCATCCCGAAGATGCGGGGCAACTGACCAACTGAACATTTGAGACCTTGGCCCATCCAATAGACCTGATTTCTCACTTGCAATCAAGTGACGTTCAAACTCAGTTTGGTACTTGGTCAACCGCCAATATTGAAGGAAGGTTCCTTGTCTGTCGTTAGTGGCGACTTGCTGTGCAAGGAAAAGCATCAATGTTGATTCAAGAATCATTTCAATGGCCTATCGGAGGTCAGACAAGGTTTCTCGAATCGAGCTTATGGATTTTCTAGACTCTGCTTGATGGCCAATTCGTGCAAACGCATGGCCACGTGGTCCAAACGCTCGCGGGCTTTCGCAAACCCATGGGCATCAACACCCTTCGGATCATCCTTGCCCTTTGACACAAAATCCGCAATCGTAGAAAGGTGGCGTTCCAATTCCTGCCGGTACTCAGGTTCGAGGTCAGCCACACGCTCCATCGCTTCGCGGGTCCATTTGGCATCCAGACCCGCCTGCACCACCAAATCCGCAACACGGTGCAAGTGCATATCTGACTTGGCAAAAGTCAAACTTTCTTCTTCCATGCGATCCACTTCGGCACGAGACAGGCCATGGCGCGCCGCCACTTGCACGCTGGCTCGTTTTCCACTGCGTCGTTCCACCGCTCGAACAGACAAAATGCCATCTGCATCCACCAAAAATTCAACTTCAACCTGCGGGATACCGGCTGACATCGGCGGAAGTCCAGAGAGTTCAAAATCGGCAAGCAGTCGACAATCCTGGGCCATCTCACGCTCACCTTGCAACACCCGCAAAGCAATGTTGACTTGACCATCTTCGCTGGTTGAGAACATTTCGGTGGCCTGCGCTGGCACCGAGCTGTTACGCACGATGAGTTTGGCCACACCGCCACCGCGGGTTTCAAGACCCAATGACAATGGGATGACATCCAACAGCAGAAGGCCCGGATTGGTGCCCGCCAAAATCGCGGCTTGCACCGATGCCCCCAGAGCCACCACCCGGTCAGGATCCAGCGCCACGTACGGTTCGGTCTGGAACGCATCGGCCACCAAATTCCGAACCAGCGGCGTTCGGGTGGTCCCCCCCACCATGATCACACGATCAATATTGGCGGGGTCCACCCCTGCATCTCGAACCGCTTCCTTGGCACACACCATCGCACGCTGGACCACTGGGGTTGCCTGAGCTTCAAACCACTCACGGGTCAAGGTTTCTTGAAAGACACGTCCCTCGCCCAAATCCAATTGGATGGTGGCCGTGTCTTCTGCGGACAAGCGAATGCGGGCAGACTCGGCGAACAGTCGCAGCGCCTGTCGGGCGGCCGGAGGGAATGTCACGGAGCCGAAGCGTTCTTCGATCAGCCCAGTGACATGATCCATCACAATGGCGTCAAGATCATCCCCACCGAGCTGCGTGTCTCCTTTGGTAGCCAGCACTCTGAAGAACCGCTCCTCCTCGGAACCCACAAGTTGCAGAACCGAGGCGTCAAACGTGCCGCCGCCCAAATCGAACACCAACACCGTTCCTGCATTTTTTCCCAGTCCGTAGGCCAAAGCCGCGGCGGTGGGTTCGTTGACCAGTCGCACAATGTCCAAGCCGGCCAAGCGTCCGGCATCCCGCACCGATTGGCGCTGCGCATCATCAAACCACGCGGGGACAGTGACCACAGCCCGCTCGACCGGAACACCAAGATCCGCTTCGGCCCGCTCCCGAAGAACCCCCAGAACCTTGGCGGCAATTTCCTCGGGCGTTACCACCTGTCCATCAGGGCCTTGAATCGCCGCCAACCCTTGGTGGCCGGCGACAATGGAAAAACCAAAACGACCCGATTCTGCTTCCACTTCAGCAAAAGTGCGCCCGAGCAACCGCTTCGATGAGTGGATGGTTCGCTCCGGGAACAGCACAGCCTTCGCTCGGGCCGATTCGCCCACTGACCCATCCTCCCCCAACCGGACCACACTGGGCACCAGCTCGCCGTTGCCCAGGATCCTCGGCCCATCTTCACCACAAAATGCCACCAAAGAATGGGTGGTGCCCAAATCGATTCCAACGATGGGATCATCGGTGACGCTGGCCATAGGGGAGAGTCTAGGGGCGATTGCTTCGTTAGAATCCATCGCATGTGGATGCACGAATTGGCTCAAAGTGGAGAGTACGGCGTCATCGTCGGCTGGCTCTTTTGGATCATCGCTTCCATCACCTTGCACGAGTTGGCCCACGGCTGGGCCGCGCTCTGGCAAGGCGACCCCACCCCGCGGGCCCTCGGACACATGACCGCGTCACCCCTGGTGCACATGGGGCCCATGTCCTTGATTGCCCTTGCTCTGGTTGGCATCGCGTGGGGGGCCATGCCAGTGAACCCCCAGAACTTCCGCATGGGCCGAGTTGGAGATGCATTGGTGGCCTTGGCCGGGCCAGCCATGAATTTTCTCATCGCGGTCATCACCGCCTTGCTCACCCCACTGGCTTTTCATTTCTCAGAAGAGGTTGGCCGGCTGCTGCAGCTGGGCATTGGACTCAACATTTTGTTGGGTTTGTTCAACCTGCTGCCCATTCCACCCTTCGACGGGGGCCGAATTTTGGTCTCTCTCGTTCGCGAAGTACGACAGCTCTTCCACTCACCCGGTGGCCAGAACATTTCCCTGATCGCTTTCATGCTCCTGTTCCTCTCCGGAGCCTTCGGGTATCTGCAAAGCTTCTCTTTTGGGGTGGCTTGGCTCTTGGTGGACGTCTTTGGTGTCCTCTGGAGCCCAATTTTGGGCTAAGAGGTTGCTTGCCCTCCCAGGCGGCCTTACAATTTTCGATTCGCCAATCGCGACGGCGAAGTCTCCCGGCACGTCCTTCTGTGAAAACCACAGACCGACCCCCGGAGACCGTTGAGGCAGAACCGTGGAGTTCTGATCAACGAGCGGTCGCCTTTTTGAAGGAGATGGCCCATGGTCGTCTTGCGTCTGAAGCGTATGGGTCGCACCCACGCCCCGTTCTACCGAATCTGTGCCATGGATCGCCGCTGCCCACCCGATGGCCGCAGCCTCGAGGACATCGGCTGGTACAACCCCCAAGCCAAAGAAGGCCAGCAATACTCCGCCAAGGCGGATCGCGTGGCGTATTGGTTGTCCGTGGGTGCCCAACCGTCTCAAACTGTCCGTGACCTCTTCCGGAAAATGGACATCGACCCCACCCCAGGGCGCAAGCTCGAGGCTTGAGTCGAATGAACGACAACGCCGGGTCGGACTCGCCGATTCGGTTTGACATCCTGACGCTCTTTCCGGAAATGTTTCCCCCGGTCCTTGAGACCAGCATTCCGGGCCGAGCGGCGAAGGCCGACGCGGCGAAGTACGCCATCCATGACCTTCGCGATTGGGCCGAGCCCGGCGGACACCGCAAGGTGGACGACCGACCTTTCGGCGGCGGCCCCGGGATGGTGCTGATGTGCCAACCCATCCACGACGCAGTGTGTGCCGTGGAGAAGTTGGACGATCGGAAAGCGCGAAAAATCGTGCTTTCCCCCCAGGGCAGACCGTTGGATCAACGGCTGCTCGAAGAGTTGGCGAACGAATCGCGGCTCTTGCTGATTGCTGGCCACTACGAGGGCATTGACGAACGCATCGTCGAACACCTCGAACTGGAAGAAATCAGCCTTGGGGATTTCGTGCTCTCCGGTGGAGAGCTCGGAGCCCTGGTCCTAGTGGACGGCATCGCTCGGTTGCAGCCGGGCGTGTTGGGTCACTCGGATTCGGCGCAGGAGGACTCCTTCTCGCCGGTTTCGGAGGCAGACGAGCGCCGGTTGCTCGATTGCCCCCACTACACGAGGCCCCGTGTCTGGGAAGGACGCGAGGTCCCAGAAGTGCTGCTGTCGGGCGATCACCACAAGATTGCACAATGGCGGCTTCGGCAAAGGGAAGAACGCACGCAACAGCGGCGTCCGGACCTTTCCGACAACAGGTGACCCCTGAGGGGGCCGGGTCTGGTGTCAAGGGATACCAGCAGAGCCACCACTCAAGTCGCCTTTGACCGGAACCCCTTCGGTTCTGGGAGAACTCGTTGGGATATCCCAGCGTGGAGTTGCTTGGTATGAAGTTCAATCAAACCGAAATCCTCGAATCTGTCGTCGCCCACCAATTGAAGTCGGAAGCTGACCTTCCCAACCTTTCGGTCGGTGACACCATTGACGTGCACCAACGCATCATCGAAGGTGGCAAAGAGCGGACCCAGGTCTTCAATGGTGTTGTCATTGCCCGTAGTGGTTCCGGCAGCCGAGAAATGTTTACTGTTCGCCGAATTGTTTCTGGTGAAGGCGTGGAACGTAAATTCCCTGTTCATTCTCCAAAAATTGCAAAGATCGTTGTGAAGCGCTCCGGCGTTACACGACGCGCGAAGTTATATTATTTGCGAGATCGTGTAGGAAAGGCTGTACGCCTTCGTGAACGACGAA
>CALDQF010000129.1 GCA_937911845.1 uncultured Phycisphaera sp.
GGGAAATGAATCGGCGGTCGAACTGACGGTGACGGGTCTTCTTCCAGATGCTCTTCCACGATTTTGGGCGCCAAGTCAGTGGCGTGCAGCAAGGAGAGGTGCCCGGTTTCTGATTCAACCACGGCCGTGCAATTTTCGATCCAATCCCCACAGTTCAAATACGTGAATGCATCTTCATCCACGTGGGATGGATGATGAATGTGACCGCACACCACACCATCCAGTTGTTTCTCTTTGGCCTCTCGAATGAGTGTGTCCTCATAATTCGAGATGAAGGTGCACGCTTTCTTGACCCTCGACTTCATGTACTGGGCCAACGACCAGTACGGTTTACCGCGCCACCGGCGGTAGCGGTTGTACGCACCGTTCAAACGCAGCAGCATCTCGTAGGCCGAAGAACCGATCTTGGAGAGCAGTCGAGAATGACGCACCACCAAGTCGTACTGGTCACCGTGGGTGATCAACAAGCGGCGACCGTCCAAACAACGGTGCACGTCTTGCATTTGAATCTCGATGCCACCAAAGTCCATCCCCACATAGGAGCGAACCGATTCGTCATGGTTACCCGGGACAAAGACCACCCGGGTGCCCCGCTTCACCAACTTCAGAATGTGCCGCACCACCTCGTTGTGGGCCGCGGGCCAATACGAACGCGATTCCAACCGCCAGAAGTCCACGATGTCACCCACCAAGTACAGCGTTCGGGTGTCGATGGACTTCAAAAACGCGGCCAGCACCTCGGCCTTGCAGCCGCGACTGCCCAAGTGGGCGTCAGAGATGAATACGGCTCGGAACTGGTTGCGCTTCACAGGAGAATCCTTGGGGCAAACAACCGGAGGTTGTCCACATCCTTGTGGATAACAAACAATTTCGCACACATTGGAGCCTGTGCGTGTTCAGATTGTGTTCGCTCGGTGCAAAGTGTGCGTGTGTCCCGACAGTCTCAAACCTAGCTTAGGACGACAACGCTGACCGCTCGGCCTCCACCAACGCGATGGCATGCACCCCGTCTTCCAGGGTCAAATCGGACACGCTTTGGCCAAGCACCGCGTCCAAAAATGCCGCTACTTGGTGCTGATAACACGAACCCTCGGGAAAATCCGGAAGGTCAACCGGTCCGGAACAATCGGTGGCATGCACGGTGAGGGTTGGCGTCGCACTGATGTCGTACCGCAAGACGGCCCGCTCGCACACCACCAGAAACCGCAACATGAAGGGCACATCGCCTTCAAGCCATGCGCCTTCTGCATGCACTTCCCCGGGGATGCCTTCGTATTCGAACACGGCGTGCACGTGGTCAAAACCTCCGCTGGCCCCACGCCGACCAAACGCTTGCAAGCCATCAGGAGCACCAAAGCACGACCGCACAAAATCCACATCGTGGATGTGCAAGTCGAGGATGGCCCCACCGCTCTTGGTGTGGTCTTTGAAAAAGTCACCCCCCCACGATGGGATGGCTCCGATGCGTTCAAAGCGTGCCTGTTGCACGGCCCCCCATTGCCCAGAGCGCAGACCATCCCGGAGGTATTTCCACTCGGGCCAAAAACGCATGCACATGGCCGGCCACGCCACCACATCCGGTCGCGCCGCGCCCGCTCTCGCCACCCGCGCGGCCTCGGTGCTTTCAATTGCCAGCGGCTTCTCCACCAACAGGTGCCGAC
>CALDQF010000130.1 GCA_937911845.1 uncultured Phycisphaera sp.
GACGGCGGGTGGCTGTTTGGTGGCCTCTTGGGACACGGCGACGCATTTCTCTGCCGAGATGCGCGTGGTATTCGGCCGGGCTTTGTTTTGGAACGCGAGTCATTCGTGGCAGCCGCCAGTGAAAGGGCGGCTTTGGCCACCGTCTTCAACGCCCCAATGGATGAGATTGTCGAGTTGCCCCCCGGGGAAGTTTTGGAGATCAAACGCAATGGGGCCATTCGCCGCGAGGCCTACACCCCGCAGCAATCTCCCACCCGTTGCACCTTTGAACGGATCTACTTCAGCCGAGGCAACGATCCAGACATCCACCGCGAGAGACTGGAACTTGGAGAACGCCTCGCACCCCAAGTCTTGGAACGCTTGGGAGATGACGTACACAACGCGGTGTTCTCTTTTGTCCCCAACACAGCCGAAACGGCTGCCGAAGGATTGGCCCGGGCGGCCACCAAACTGGTTCGGCAACAACACGCCGATCAACTCTGGAAAGATCTCAGCGGCGGCACCGCCAATCGCGAACAGCTGGACGCCCTCGTAGAACCCACCATCCGAGTGGAACGTCTGGCCCACAAAGATCAACGCATGCGCACCTTCATCGCCAGCGATGCCACCCGCCGCGATTTGGTCCTGCATGTGTACGACGTCACCCGTGATCTGGTCCCGCCGGGGTCCACGCTGGTCATGCTCGATGATTCCATTGTTCGTGGCACCACCCTGCGGGAATCCATCGTGTCGATTCTGGACCGCCTGGAACCTGCCCGAATTCTCTTCGTTTCCAGCGCTCCCCAGATTCGCTACCCCGACTGCTATGGCATCGACATGAGCCAACTCGGGCGATTTGTGGCCTTCCGCGCTGCCGTCTCACTTTTGAAAGAACACGGAAAATCTGAGGTCTTGGAAGAAGTAGAAGTAGCCTGCCGCGAACAATTGGCCAGCGACCCGCATGCCCCGGTGAACCACGTCAGCAAGATTTACGACGCCTTTGACGACACCACCATCGCAGACCGCATTGCCACGTTGCTGGCCCCACCGACCGCAAAGTGCAAAGTGGAAGTTCTGTACCAGAGCGTGGCCGATCTTCAGGCCACCATGCCTGAGCACACAGGCAAGTGGTACTTCGATGGGCAGTACCCCACCCCGGGCGGGCAAGCCGTTCTGCATCGGGCTTACCTCAACTGGCGGCGAAATTCAGACGAACGCTCGTACTGAGTGGCCTGGTCCCATACGTTCGTGAGACACTCTCTCCCTCAGGACGCACCAAATCAGCGATTTCTGGCCCGAATGGCCCGTCGTGGACTTGACTCTTGATCCAGATTCCGAGATGATGAGCGGCTCGCCTCCGGGCGAATCCGGAACCAAGGCACGAGGACGAACCCGTCCACCCGGCCTCCGGAACATTGTTTGCACGCCGGCCACAGGCCGGTGGATTCGTTTCCTTGTCACGGATCCTCCCCGCGTCTTTCGCGGTTACGAGGTGCCCAACCCACAGGAGCAGCCCATGGCTCGCTACACCGGTCCCAAAGTTCGTCTCTCTCGTCGTCTCGGCGTTCCGATCGCAGATATCCCAAAGCACACCGCCAAACGCCAGCTGACCCCTCCCGGTCTTCACGGCATGAAGCACAAGCGAGTGCGCGACTACGGCGTCCGCTTGAATGAAAAGCAAAAGCTCCGATACCACTACGGCATGCTCGAAAAGCAATTCCGTCGTGCCGTCCACGAAGCTGGCCGACTTAAAGGCAACACCGGAGAAAACCTTTTGATCTTGCTCGAGCGTCGACTCGACAACACCGTGCGCCGTCTCGGCGTCACTCGTACCGTCTGGGCTTCCCGCCAAATGGTTGTTCATGGCCACGTGCTGGTGAACGGCAAGAAGGTGGACCGCCCCTCATTTATGTTGAAGCCAGGTGATGAAATCACCTTCAAGCCTCGCATCGAAAAACTCGCACGAGAAAATATGGAGTCCATGGCTGGTCACGAAGTGCCCGGATGGTTGGGCTTCAATCCCGCCGAGTTGAAGGCCACTGTCAATGCTGTTCCAGCGGTCGACGAAGTGCCATTTGATGTAAACACCAACCTCATCATCGAGTTCTACCGCTGATTCCAGCGGTTTAACGGAGGACGCGCCCATGCTGCGATTGCTTCGCCGTCGTCAAGGCATCTTGCTCGCCGTCTTCGGGACGGTTCTCATGTTCCTCATGCTTGCCGACCAATCCATTTATGGACTGGTAGGTCGCCTGTTCTCTGGATCTGGTACGTGGGCCACTATTGGCGACCGTCCCATCAGTTCCGAAACCCGAGGTCAGTTGGCCCGCGAACTCGAAGTGCTCGACCGCGTGGGATGGATGGGGATCGGCGCTGGCCCTTTGGGCGTGATTGAGGACCCTGCCCACTGGCTGCTCTTGACCGAAATGGCTCGGAATGCCGGGTTCACCACAGGCTCTTTGGCCACGGAAATGCAAGAAGCAGAACTGGCCCAGGTGTACACCGCCGCCGGCCGGACTCCAGAAGTGGACAGGGCGTTGTCCAACCTCTTTGGGGTGATCCGCATGTTTGGAGCCATGGCCAACAGCCCAACCCTTTCAGATCGACGTCTCATTCGAGATGCCGCCTCGATCTTCGGGGGCGCCGACTG
>CALDQF010000131.1 GCA_937911845.1 uncultured Phycisphaera sp.
AGATCCCACGTACCCCAAACAATCACCACCACGATAATGATGCTGACAACTGGATCGATCCATGCAATGCCGGTTGCCATGATGGCCACTCCAGCAAGAACCACACCAACTGATACCGCTGCATCAGCCGCCATGTGCAAAAATGCTCCGCGGATATTGGCATCTTCCTTACTACCTTGCATAAAAAGAATTGCTGTCACAGTGTTTATAACGACACCAATCGCAGCCACCGCAATCATGGTAAACCCTGCAACGGGTGCAGGATCATTGAGTCGAATAATGGCCTCCCATAGAATCACGGCACAGGCTGCCAACAGCAGTACCGCATTCAAAAAGGCTGCATAGATGGTTGCTCGCCGAAGCCCAAACGTGAATTTCTGACTAGGTGGTCGACGAGCTAGAAAACTCGCTCCCCACGCAAGTAAAAGACCCACAACATCGCTCGCATTATGACCAGCGTCAGCAAGAAGGGCTAATGACCCACTGAAAAAACCGAATCCAAGCTCTACCAAAACAAAAAGTAGATTAAGTGTCACACCAATCATCATAGCCCGATCAAGACTATCCGGAGTCATTGCATGAGAATGGTTGTGTGAGTGTTGACAAGACATACTATTCACAATGGTCCAGTGGAATCATCCTGATGATCATGGTTGCTGCGAAAATCATGGTAGAATCATAATCATTTCCAGCATCGTTGTCGTGTTCATTCGCAACGTTGTTCTACTATTGCACTGTTTTTCACAAATGAAAGATTCTCATGAACGAAGTACTACGAGCAGCAGTCATTGGCAGTAGTTCCAGCGGTGGATGGGGACACAATATTGATGAGCTTTTCATAGGGGTGCCTGGTGTTCACACGGTCGCCGTAGCCGACGACATGGACACTGGTGTTACTCAAGCACTCAGCCGTCATCGACTCGCTCAGACAACACGTGGGTTTCTTGATTGGCAAAAAATGCTTGCAGATATCAAGCCAGATATAGTTGCGATCTGCTCTCGCAACATCCAGAACCACGCAGAAATGGCGATAGCATCGGCCAAGGCCGGCGTTCGTGGCATTTTCATGGAAAAGCCATTCGTGAAATCTGTCACGGAAGCCGATGCAGTTGTTTCAGCATGTGAAGAATCAAACACCAAACTCAATCTCGCTCTTGTCAACCGATACTGCCCGACGATTACTGCAATATGGGAATTAATTGCTGATGGAAAACTGGGAACATTACTTGAATTACGCGCACGCGGAAAAGAAGACATCCGCGGCGGCGGTGAGGACTTATGGGTGCTTGGTCCACATGTTCTTGATCTTATGGTGCACTTTGGTGGCGCGCCTCAGTGGTGTAGTGCGACGGTCACAACAAATGGGAGGCCAGTAGCTCCCAATGATTTCGTAACGGGCCCAGAAGGACTCCCGATGATAGCCGGTGATTGCATTACTGCTTCCTTCGGTCTTGCTGACGGCCCAACTGGGTTTTTTGCAAGTACTCGTGAAGCTGGACTCAAACAGCCAAATTTTGGTCTCACCTTGCTCGGCACGAAGGGTGAGATACATATTCGCCCTGACTACATCCCGCAAGCACACTTCCGTGCTGCTCCTGCCTGGCGTATGAACCGACCGTACCCATGGATACCAATTGGTAACGAAGGCATCTCACCAGATTTAACAGATCAAGGAGTCGATCGATCGGCAGAAAGAGCGTCTTGGGGCCGCCTGGCTGTGACCGATCTCATTGACGCGATTCAGACAGACCGTGAACCCGAAACAGGCATGTTTACGGGCGTTACACTGACAGAGATGAATGAGGCGATCTATGCTTCATCACTGACAGGCCATCGATTGCACTGGCCACTTGACCGCTCACTCTTAAAAAGAACCGTTCCTTCTGAACACTCTTAGCCCGTGATTCAGACCAACTATTGCTGGACACTCAACAATAGTGCCTTCACTCGAGACCTCTCTGGTGTAGCTTTTCCAATATTTCTACTCGGAGGAACTATTGGCTGAACAGCAATGCCATACATAGATGGCTTCACACCTTCGTATTCTGAAGTTGTGTTTAAATCTTGTTTTGAAAGCACAGGCGGACCTAATACAACAGACGCTGGATGAACAAGATCTCGACACCAAACATCGTGCGGAATAGCTATCTTACCCCACTCATCAGGCTCAATCCCTCTGGTCAGGACTGCTGTCGTCGACCAACCAACTGACCGTATTTGTATACCAGTATTGACAAAATCCTGAGTAAGCCAGTCCGGAGGACTGTAGCGCGCATCGTAGAAAATATAGACACGACTTGGTTGGGAGATTGAGAATTGCAGTTGGAATTCACGTTGAAATCGATGCGTTTGAAACGTCTGAATAAGGTCTGCACCAAGTAGACCTTCGGGGAAATCTTCACTTGGGTCAGCTTCCCACCGAGGTACTTTACGATCACGATAGGCTCGCACGCCATCTCGCATACCACACGGCACAAGACCATAAAACCTTCGAGTTTTTGGAAGTTCGACATTATCTCTGACAGAATGAATAACCGAATCTTTCCGAGCGTGATCAATTCCATGATTTCGAATCTCAACACTATGAAGACGCCGAGGGGCCTGCGTCCCACTCAGTCGAACGGCCTCTCCATCGACCAGGCTCACAGTACCAACTTTTTGCGAACGTAGTTCTACCTGGCCAGACAGAACTGCTACCCGGACTTCTCCATCCACGGAAGCATTTACGGCAAACCTTGTACCAAGGTCAACGACTTCGCCAACAGGGGTGACAACTGTGAAGCCAACGCCTTCTACCCCGACGTCTACATCCACTCGTCCTTGAGAAAGGTGGAGTCGCATTGGATGCTCAAATCGAGCCATGAGTG
>CALDQF010000132.1 GCA_937911845.1 uncultured Phycisphaera sp.
CAGCTGGTGGCCACCTACCCTGGGGCGACTCGGTCGGTCGCTGGTGAGAGCATTCAAGGTCGTCCGCTTCATTTTCTTCGCTTCGGATCAGGATCCCAAACTGTGGCCATTACCGCGGGCCAGCATGCTCGCGAATGGATCAATCCTGCCGCCACGCTTTGGATGGTGGAGGACATCCTGCGCCGAGCCAATGAAGGCGATCGAGAAATCGTTGATTTGTTGGCACGCACCAATTGGCTGGTGGTGCCCATTTCCAACCCCGATGGGTACGCCTACTCCCACACCAGCGATCGGCTTTGGCGAAAGAACCGACGCAATATTTTTCCAGATGTGGGGGTCGATCTGAATCGAAACTGGGGCGCCGGCTATGGCGGTCCCGGAAGCAGTTCCAATCCTTCAGATGAAACCTATCGCGGCCTGAGTGCTTTTAGTGAGCCGGAAACTGCTGCGCTTCGAACTCTGCTCGAAGCCGAAGAAAATCTCTTGATGTGTTTGGACATCCACAGCTTTGGCCAGCTGGTGTTGTCTCCTTATGGGTATCAGGATTCCGAGCCCACGGAAGGCATGGGACCCATGTTGTCAGGACTCGCTTTTGACGCGGCCCTTGACATGTTGGGCACCCACGGATCGCTGTACACCCCGATTCCAGCGCACGACCTGTACCTGGCAAGTGGCATTGCTTCCGATTGGTCGTGGGATGACCTTGGGGCGCCATCGTGGACCTTTGAATTGCGTCCGGTTGGGGGAGTTGGCTTCTTGCTGCCTCCCGATCAGATTGTGCCCACCGGCGAAGAACTAACAGAGGCTGTTCGTTCGTTGGCCGAGCGCTTGCTGTTGGGCCGTGGTCGACCCATCGCAGGCCCATCCGGACTTACCAGCCAATTGAACCAGCGTCTGGTAGGTGTTGTGGAGCCGTTGCCGGGTCGCACGATGCAGGGCGCAACGCTCTATGTGGATGCTCCTGACGGTCCGCTCGGGTTCGTCACGGAAGATTTGGGAGACAACCGAATCGCCGCAAACGTGCTGGGCGTGTTGTCTGAATGCAGCGCCGAAACCACATGGTGGTTGGAAGCGTTCGACAATGAAGGCACCACCTATCGAATACCACTGGATGGTGGGTACCCGATCCAACAAGGGTCAGGCGGACTGTTGTTCAGCGCTGACGGCGAAGCTTCGATTGGTCTCGAAGTGATCAACAGCCCAGACCTGTCCGACGGCGCTTGGTCACGTGGGGTTCCGGCCGGGGCAGGAGACCGTGGCGACCCGACCAGCGACGCCGACGGCTCCGGTTCATGTTGGTTGACCGACAACGTCTCCGGCAACTCGGATGTGGATGGGGGGAGTACCACCTTGCGAACCCCCGTGGTGGCCGGCGTGGATGAGAACACTCGCGTGACCTACAGCCGTTGGTTCCATACGGTGGCCGGAGGCAATCCGGGTCAAGATTTCTTTGTCGTGGAGGCCAGCTTTGATGGCGGACAGACTTGGCAACAGGTGGAGGAGGTCGGCCCCGGCAACGCCGACTGCGGAGGCGGTTGGCACCAAGTGACGGTGCAAGCTTCCGATCTGGATGGGTTTGTACCGACGGATGTCTTTCAACTTCAGTTCACGGCGCGGGATGACAATCCAGGGTCTGTGGTGGAAGCCGCGGTAGATGCGATTGTGATCGATCGAGTGAGTTGCAATGTTCTGACGGAAGATCTCGACGGCGATGGCACGATTGGGTTTGGGGATCTGGTCCTGCTTCTTTCGAGCTTTGGAACCTGCGACAGTTGTCCGGCCGATTTCAATGGGAACGGTTCGGTCGATTTTGAGGATCTTGTACGCCTGCTCTCAGCGTGGAGTTGATGGCGGGTCAAAGCCTTCCAGCCATCTGGCAGTGTTGGTCTTGTCACTTTCACGGGCGTTGCCGGTGTTGATGATTCCCGCCGGCTCGAACAACAGAACGTGGCACTCTTGTTCGGCGACGGGACGGTGCTCCACACCCCGTGGAACCACAATCATCTCGCCTTCACACAATGCAACGGATCGATCGCGAAATTCCATCGTGAATTCTCCGTGAACCACCAAGAAAAGCTCGTCTTCGTTTTCGTGCGCATGCCAATCGAAAGCGCCTTCGAATTTGGCCAGTTTGACTTCTTGTCCATTCAGCGAGGCAACGATTCGCGGGGACCAATGCTCGTGAATCGAGGAGAGTGCATTTTTCAGGCATAGGGGTTGTCGGCTCATACCGAGACCTTAGCGGCACCGGTTATGGATAGACGATGGTTCGAGATCCAATGGTGGTCACTCGGTGTTCAATGTGCGAACGCACGGCCTCGGCCAAAGCAACCCTCTCGAGGTCACGACCCTTAAGTCGGATGGTTTCCAAACTGTCTCGATAGGACAGACTGTCGGTGCGCTGGGCAATGATGGGGCCGTCATCAAGGGTACTGCTGACGTAGTGGGCGGTCGCGCCAATCATTTTGACCCCACGTTCCATCGCCTGTCGGTAAGGATCGGCTCCAGGGAAGGCGGGAAGAAAAGAGTGATGCACATTGATGACTTGTTCCGGCAGTCCATCGACAAACCACGCCGGCAAGATCCTCATGTAGCGAGCCAGAACCAGACACGCCGCACCCGATTCAATGAACAGTTCATGCATTTTTCGAAAATGCAACTCTTCGTTGTTGGGGTCAAAATCGACGTGATGAAATGGAATCCCTACCGCAGAACATGCGGGGGTCGCGTTGTCGGCATTGGAGGCGACCCCAACAATGTCAAGATCCAGTTCGCCCGCGGTAGATCGCGCGATGAGATCATGAACACAGTGCAAGGACCGGCTGCAGAACAGGAAGGCCTTGGCCTTTTGGTGGTGGTCTTTGATGTTCCATGTGGATGTTTTGGCAAGAGTGCTGTCAGACCATTTGGTTCGGATCACGCCCACAGGGACGTTGCCAACCTCAAATTCTGTTCGAAGGTGGAACAGATCGTGGTCGGGGTCACTGTGTTGGTTGAGATCCGTAATATTGCACCCCGTCTCCGAGAGGAAACCAGAGACTTCCGCTGTGAGCCCGGGTCGGTCCGGGCACCACATTGTGAGTGAGGCATCTGACATTCAGGTGGGCCAGTTCAAGCCGCGACGCGACCGGCAAATGTTGCCAAGGTTTCGTCGACACTGGAGACGGTGCTGAAAATCGGAAAGATCTCGCTGCAATAGAACTCTTGTTCAAAAGCCGAACGTCCCGCAGTGCAATCTGAAAGGATGCTGACGTTGTACCCCTTGTCAGCAG
>CALDQF010000133.1 GCA_937911845.1 uncultured Phycisphaera sp.
GCCATTCTTGGTGAAGAGCACGCAGCCCGCCCTGGCAGCGGCAAGACCGGATATTTATGGGTGATTGATCCGATCGACGGCACGGCCTCCTTTTGCCACCAAGTCCCAATGTGGGGCACACTCGTTGCGTTGAGATACGACGGATGCCCAGTGGCCGGTGCGTGCGACTTGCCTGTCCTCGAAGTGGGCGCAAAAGGGACGTGCCAAGAGGTTGTTCTCCTCGCGGAAGGTGGGCCGCAAGGGATCACTGCAAGTCCTTCACCCAACAAACTCCAAGATGCCACATTGGTCACCACCGGCTGGGACTACTTTCGCATGGCTGATGCTGAAGCGGCGTATCCAAAGTTGGCTCATAGAGCAGCACGCACCAAAGGGTGGAGTGACTGCTACGGGCTGTGGCTTCTGCTCGCCGGCCGGGTTGATGTGGTGGTAGAACCGCTGCTCCACCCCTGGGACATTGAATGGCTGGTGCCACTGGCCCAAGCCGCAGGTCTCAAATTGACCAACTGGCGCGGTGAAGATTGCGCTTCTCCCCACCAATGCGTTGCGACTCGAGGTGGCCGACTCCACGATGAAGTTGTTGGAATCCTGCAGCAGCACGCTCGGATCTGAAGAAAAAAAGCCCGACCTTAAGGTCGGGCTGAAGATATTCAGGGAAAGCGAGGCTGAATGCTCAAGACTCGTCTGCGGCTGATTCGGCAGCCTCTTCGGCCACCGCATCGGCTGCCGTCTCAACGCCGGCATCACCACCATCTTCGGGAGTGTCATCGGCCATTTCTTCAATGACCGATTCGGACTCCACCACGACCGTGATGCTTTCACGGAGTTCCTTGCCAAACTGGATCGGGACGTCGTAGTCGCCGGTCCGTCGAATGGCCACGGAAAGACGAACTGCACTGATCCCAATGTTGAATCCGCCTTGGATGAGCGCGTCGGAAATGTCCCGCTGGGAAACCGATCCGTACAGAATGCCCTTGTCGTTGGTCGGACGACGCAAGGTCAAAACAATGCCACCAAGTTTACCAAGGATGGACTCTTGCTCTTCACGGAGAGCATCGGCCTTTGCGGCTGCTTCAACACGGGCAGTTTGGAGTTCTGCAATACGCGATTCGGTTGGGAACTCAGCCATACCAAGAGGGAGTAGATAGTTTCGCGCGTAACCAGCGCGAACACGAACAACCTCGCCAACCAGGCCAAGGTTCTCAACAGACTCCACCAACAACAGTTCAATATTTCTTGCCACAGCGGGCTCCTTTCGCTGTCCTCTTGATCGAAAGATCAAAGTGAGGAGCCAAGACGGTCTTGACCCCAACGGATCGCCAGAAGGCGATTCAGAATTGTAAACAAATTCGGGACCCAGTGGAAGCCCGAACGTCTGTCGCAAACTTTAGGCAAGAACACCGTCAAAATGGAATATCACCGTCGTTAGGGGCACTTGCTGGAGCCGAAGGGCTGGCGCCGGAGGTGGATCCGCTTCGGGGTGTCTCAACAGCAGCGCTACCGCTTGGCTCACCACGGCCACCAATGAACTGGAAAGACTCCACCACGACAACCAATTTGGACCGATTGGCTCCAGATTGCTTGTCTTGCCAGCGATCCATACGAAGGCGGCCCTCGAGCATCACTTCGCGGCCTTTACCAAGGTATTGGTGCATCACCTCAGCTTGTCGCCCCCAAGACTCGCAATCGACAAACGTTGCTTCTTCATGGGCTTGGCCGGATTGATCTTTCCACTGGCGGTTGACAGCAATTGAAAAGTTCGCAACCGCTTGGTTGCTTTGCGTGTGCCGCAGCTCAATATCACGCGTGAGATTGCCGAGCAGAATGACCTTGTTGAAGTTGCCCATCGAAAGTTCTCCTTGAAAGAGGAAACCTATCCCGGAGCAAGGCTGGGAGTGAGGAATTCAGGGAAACGTTGACAAGTTGTCAGTCAGAGACTGACAACTTGTGTCATCAACGTTGCGAATGTGTCAGTAAGGCGATCAGGCGTCGCTGGAGCCGCGGTCGGCCGCCTCAGCATCCTCTTCAGCCTTTTCTTCCTCGGCAGCCTTGGCGTCCAGTTCATCCTGATGCGCTTTTTGGGCCTTGGCGACCTCGGCCTGCTGGGCCTCAAAGTCCTCACGGCTGGAGATGCTGGATGCCACTGATTCGGTTTCCTCGGCGGCAGCCCGTTCGACGATTTCTTGGGCCAGCAGTTCGCGAGCATCAGCCGCGGCGATGACATCGGCAGGAACAAGATCAGCCTTCAGGATCATCGCGCGGAGGAGTTGCTCAGAAAGATTGACTTGTCGCTCGATTTCAATCGCACCGTCACCGGTGGCTTTGAAGTAAGTCAAGAAATACAGGCCGCGCCGGTTGCCCTTGATCT
>CALDQF010000134.1 GCA_937911845.1 uncultured Phycisphaera sp.
GAGCCGCTTTTTTAACGACCCAATCGCTCGCCGATGGCCGCAGCGAGAAGACACAGCGTGACCACCACCAAAGCTGGTACAAGGTTGTCAGTCAACGAGCGGTCGTTGCCCACACCGATGGCTCCGGTGGCGAAACCGCTCATCGTGGTGAGACCCCCAAAAAATCCCGTAACAACCAACGGACGCATCCAGGTTTCCCCCCCAATGGCCTGAAGTCGAGCCAAGGCGAATCCGGCCAACAGGCAACCCGTCACATTGACGGCGTGCAAGACCATGGGACGGCCTCCCAACAGCATCAAGCTGGCGCCCCGGACTGCGGCCCCCAAACCGCCGCCTAGGCCAATGCAAGCCAAACTGAGCCAAGGGTGCGAAGACAGCATGCTTCAACATCGACCGCCGAGGGCCTGCCCCTAGAATCATGTGCATGACCCACCAGCTGTTTTCAATCTGGACCTGCCTGTGGCTTGTGCTCTTGGGATCAAACCACGCTGCTCAAGAATCCCCCCGTCCAGTGCTAAAAACGGTTGAGAAGATTGCGCTGCTGCCCATCAAAGGTGAGATCGACCAAATTTCAGCCCAATCGCTGGGCCGGAGGCTGGACCAAGCATTGTCCGATGGCTGCGACGCAGTTGTGCTGCACATCGACACCCCAGGTGGTGCGCTGGATGCCACTTTCTCCATGACAGAAATGTTGAAAGACCCAACTCGAACGCCACCCGATTTGATGGCTTGGATTGATGATGAAGCATGGAGTGCAGGCACCATTCTGGCAGTGGCCTGCCCGAGCATCGCTTGCGCACCACGAGCATCCTTTGGGGACGCTGCCCCCATCCAAGCCATCCCTTTGGCGGGACTCTTGGAAATGGCACCCGCCGAGCGGGCCAAAATTGAAGCCCCACTGCTGGCCGACGTTGTGGATTCTGCCCGCCGGAACCATTACGACGAAGCCTTGGTCCAAGCTTTTGTTTCGGTTGGATTGGAACTTTGGCTACTGGAACATGTTGACAACGGGCAAAGGATCTGCGTGGGACGCTTGGAATACGAACGTCTGTTTGGCGAAGCCCCCCCTCGTGATTTGCCGGTATTGAACGCCGAGGCCATTGCCAGCGACGATGCGTTTGCGCCCAAATTCGAAGACAGCATCCCCGTGCAATCTCCCGAAGAATTGGCCGAACTTGACCCCTTGCAACGCCAAGCCCTTAAAGCGAAAATGTCGCTGTTGCCAAGAGCCCGCGAACTCCTTGGGCCCGAGGACCAAGACCAATGGGGACTGGTTCGACAAATTACTTCAGCGGACCGCTTGCTGGCCTTAAAAGCCGAAGAAGGCCGAGCCCTCGGCCTCGTCCGTCACATCATCGCCGACCAAGATGACCTGGCCCGCCATTACGGAGGCGCTGAAATCACCCTCTACGAACTCAGCACTACTGAGAAGCTGGGCCGATTCTTAACCAGTTGGCCGGTGCAACTGGGACTGATCGCGATCTTGCTGCTGTGTGTTGCCTTGGAATCTTTCATTCCGGGCACGACCGTATTTGGCCTGATTGCGGTGCTGTGTGGTGTCTTCTTGATCAGCATTCCCGTGCTGGTTGGCTTGGCTGCGTGGTGGGAGATCGTGCTGATCTTGTTGGGACTCGGCTTGTTGGCCATCGAAATCATGGTCGCCCCGGGGCTGTCTGTCCCGGGCGTCTTGGGCGCCATTTCACTGACCGTTGGTTTGGCCGCGGCCTTCACCGGGCCCGGGGCACCGATCGTTCCTCAAGAAGCCATCCCGGGAACCATTCTTTTGTTCCTCCTCTTGGCCGGAGGTGGCATCGTGGGCGGTCGAGCGCTTCGCCACGCCCAGCAAAGGCTGTTGGTGCTGGAAGACGTGGTGGCCGAAGGCCCATCGCACCGTCGAGTCACCATTCCCATCGGCAGCGAGGGGATCCTCGAATCCGATGCCCACCCCGTTGGCAAGGCTCGGTTCGCTGAAGGCGCACGCGATGTCCGAGCCCGCGATGGATTCATCGAGGCGGGTGCTCGGATCCGCGTTGTGAAAGCAGGGTTTGAACCCGTTGTGGAGATTATTGAATCATGATGGACAACCTCATGTTGGCAGTTACGGTTTCGGATGGTTTGGTGTTGGGCATCATTTTGCTGGTACTCGCCGCAGGGCTGATCGCCAGTGAGCTGGTGATTCCTTCGGGCGGACTGTTGACCATTGGCGGGGTCGCCGCGGCCATCGCCGCCGTGGTTGTGTTGTGGAATGAAGACACCACGCTGGGGCTGAGTGCGGCGGCCTTGGTGCTCTTTGGATTCCCCATCGGGGGTTACCTTCTGTTCAACTGGTTCATCACCACCAGATCCGGCGGGCGTTTTGTGCTGGGCGGATCTGGTGATGGGCGTGGCACCGACGATATCGAAGCCAAAGAAGCCGAAACCGCCCGGCAGGCCAAACACCATGCCCTCAAAGAGATGATTGGGATGCAGGGCCTCGCCGTCACCGAACTTCGACCTGTGGGACGCATTGAAGTGAACGGGGAACGCCACGAAGCCATTTCCGAGTCGGGAATTATCGATGCGGGAACTCCTATTGAAATCGTGAACGCTTACGACGCACAACTCAAGGTTCGTCCGGTACCCTCCGGGCAGGAGAACGCTTCATGAACCCCCTCTTGATCATCCTTGGCGTCATCGGCGGCATCTTTGCCCTCGTGGTCTTTGGCCTGGCCTTCAACATCATCGGCCTCTGGTTCCAGTCGGTGGTCTCCGGCGCAAAGTCGGGACTGTTCGACCTCATCATGATGCGGTTCCGAAAGGTCAACCCACGGGTCATTGTGGTCAATCGAATCACGGCCAAAAAAGCTGGCATCGACATTCCCACCGATTGGCTGGAAGCTCACTTCCTGGCCGGTGGCCGGGTGGGCAACGTGGTGTTGGCCATGATCGCGGCCGAGAAGGCAGGGATCGATCTGGTCTGGGGCTGTGATGCAGAGCGTCAGCTGGAAGTGCATTGGCTGATTGAGCTGCTCTCTCCGCTACAGCCTCATTGGATCAAAGCCAACACCCATCTGACTCCCGACCAGCTCACCCCTGGACGGCCTCGCGTGCTTATCGAGACGGGCTTGCTGCTACTTGAACGCCATACAAGCCATGAACGCCAACAGATCC
>CALDQF010000135.1 GCA_937911845.1 uncultured Phycisphaera sp.
AAGATTGCGAATGCGGCATCCCGCATGCGCTGGTATTCACGGTCAGTCAACGTTTGGATTGGCGCTACGGTGATGGAATCACCAGTGTGCACGCCCATGGCGTCGATGTTTTCAATACCGCACACAATGATGCAGTTGTCCCGGCTGTCGCGTACCACTTCGAGTTCATACTCCTTCCAACCAAGCACCGATTGGTCGATCTGCACTTGGCTGATCATGGAAGCCGACAAACCACGCGTCACGATGTCCTCGAACTCGGCCTTGTTCCACGCAATCCCCCCACCAAATCCACCCAAGGTGAATGCGGGACGGACAATCAGCGGCAATCCGACTTGATCCAAGAACGACTGGGCTTCCGACATGGACTCCACGGTGCGGGCCTTGGGCAACTTCAGGCCAAGCTTTTCCACGACCTTCCGGAACGCTTGTCGATCTTCGGCCCGGTGGATGACTTCACGATCGGCCCCGATCATCTCGACGTTGAATTCCGTGAGTACACCCTCGTCATGCAGTTGGCAGGCACAGTTCAATGCGGTTTGCCCCCCTAAGGTGGGGAGCAAGGCATCGATGGGTGTTCCTCGTTTCTGTTCCAGTTCCAAAACCTTGCGGATGCCAGCCACCGAGATCGGCTCGATGTATGTCCGGTCGGAAAAACCGGGGTCGGTCATGATGGTGGCGGGATTGGAATTCACCAACACCACGCGATAGCCCTCTTCACGCAAGCTCTTGCAGGCCTGCGTTCCTGAGTAGTCGAATTCACAACCTTGGCCAATGACAATGGGCCCGGACCCAATGATCAAGATGTTCTTGATGTCTTCGCGTTTTGGCAACGGTCTAGCTCCTCCACCGCCCGACCTCAGGGCAAACTTGGCGAAGAATACCCGTTCCGAAGAGATCCTGTGGTTGACGCGAGACAATTCGTGCGAGATGGTGCGTTCTTGTGTCGACACCTGTGACCATTTTGTTGATCTTCGCCGGTGGCATGCTGGGGATCGCGACGCTCTACTGGTGCTGCCTTCGAGCACTCCCGGGCGAATCAGCGGCCCGCGGTGGTTTGAAGTTGCTGGCCATGGCCTACTGCCGGTTGGTGCACCGTTTGAAGATCACCGGCCGTGAAAACATCCCAAAGGACCTCTCAGGGCCCTTGGTCGTGATCTCAAACCACACGGGTGGGTTGGATCCCGTCTTCCTGCAACTTGGGATTCAACGGCCCTGGATCCGCTGGATGATGGCCGACGACATGCGAATGCCGTTGTTGGAGCCGTTCTTGAACTGGATGGGCAACATCTGGGTTGACCGATTCCACCCCTCACCCCATGCATTGATCTCGGCGGTTCGCCATCTTCGGGGCGGAGGGGCGATTGGTATTTTTCCAGAAGGCCGGGTTCCCGAACCCGCCCACGAGATCCGCCCCTTTCTTCCCGGTCTTGGTCATATGGTCGTCAAAGGCAAAGCCAGAGTCTTGGTGGCCATTGTGGAGGGGACACCCCACACCCACGAGCTGGGATTGGATTTGTTCACCCGCTCGCACTCCACCCTCCACATCGTTGGAGTCATAGATTTTGAGCCGACGGCGACGCCAGATGCCGTCTCCGATGCGGTTCGGGCGAAGTTGGTGGAAGCCAGTGGCTGGCCTGCCAACGAAGTGTTGCAAGTGGCCATGGCCGGACCAAATGGGATCCGATCGGCCCCCGGGCAAACCGGTTCGGGTGCAGTAGGATCAACCTTGTGATTGATCGCATCCGCGGCAAACTTCTAAGTGTTGAACCCGACCGGGTGGTCCTGGAATGTGGTCCCATCGATGTGGAAGTAGCCATTCCCGCCTGCGATGTGGGATCGCTCCAAACTCAAGTTGGGGCAAACCTGAGTTTGCACACGGTCTTTCAAATTGATTCCCCCGTCAATGGCACCGTGGCCACGCCGAAGCTCATCGGATTTGTCGAAGCCTCGACCCGCTCGTTTTATCGCGCGCTGGTTGGTGTGAAAGGCATGGGCGGCCGCAAAGCCCTTCGAGCCTTGGCCCAACCCACCCAAGACATCGCCGCCGCCATCCTTGGCAACGACATCAAGGCGCTTACCACCTTGCCCGAGGTTGGCAAAAAGACCGCCGAAACCATCGCCCGAGAACTGCAGGACATTGCCCCTTCATTCGCGGGGAGCGTTCCCGTCGCTCGGACCATTGTTGAACCGCAACCCAGTTCACCGTGGATCGACAACGCCGTGTTGGTCTTGGTGGAACTCGGCCTGAAGCCCGCAGATGCCAGAGAACGCGTGCAGCGTGAAGCGGCCAACAATCCTTCCGAAGATGCTCAGGATTTGGTGCGTGCCGTCCTGTCCAACAGCAACACAAGCACCTGATTCTGGAGGCTCCACGTGCAACATGCCGTCATCATGGCCGGAGGTATCGGCTCAAGACTGTGGCCACTTTCAAGAGCTGGTCGCCCCAAACAAATGTTGCCCTTGGCCCACGGCACCCCACTCCTGCAAGCGGCTTGGGATCGACTTGATGGGGCTGTACCCACAGAGCGTCGTTGGGTCTGCACCGGTGCGGAGTATGCAGAGGGTGTCCATGGCATCCTTCCAGATTTGGCGGCCAGCCGCCTGCTCGGAGAACCCTCCCCACGCGACACCGTGAATGCCGTTGCGTTCAGCGCGGCCACCATGCTGGCCCAAGATCCAGACGCAGTGTTGGCGGTTTTGACCGCCGATCAAGTCATCGAACCAGCCGGAACGTTCCAACAAGGACTTGCCGATGCATATGCCGCCGTCGAACGAGAGCCCGAAGCCTTGTTGACTTTCGCCATCGAGCCGACGTTCCCAGCCACGGGATACGGCTGGGTGGAGCGGCGGGAAGAAATTGCCCCGGGGGTTTTCGCGGTGGATCGGTTTGTTGAAAAGCCCGATCTCGAGACCGCGACAGCCTTGCTGGAGGACGGTGGTTTTGGCTGGAACAGTGGCATGTTCGTATTTCGCGCGGACACCTTCCTTTCCGCCATGCGAACGTACTTTGGCGAAGGGGTGGACCGACTGCTGGAGATCGGAAAGGGCTGGGCCGAAGGCCGCGGTGCTGAGGTGCTGGCTGAGCATTGGGAAACGCTTCCCAAAAAGAGTGTTGACTACGCCGTCATGGAACCGGCGGCAGCTGGAAATCAATTCCCCGTGCGTACCGTGCCGCTTCCTGTTGCTTGGCACGATCTCGGCAGCTGGCCCAGTCTCGACCCGGTGCTGAGTGTTGATGAGGCCGGCAACCGAACCCAAGGATTGGTCACCCACCTTGATTCAAGGAACTGCGTCTGCGTAAACGAAGATCAATACCACCGCATCACCACCATTGGTTGTGAAGATTTGGTGGTCGTACACACTCCTCGAGCCACCCTGGTGTGCCCGCGGGATGAAGCGCAACGGGTCAAAGAACTCCGCAACCTTCTGCCGGAGGACGAACGCTGAGCGAACGGGTACTGGGTATTGACTTGGGGGGCAAAAGAACGGGTCTGGCCTTTGCAGAAACCCTTTCGGGCTTGGTCATGCCCATCGAAGTCCTCCACGCCAGCGAAGGCCCGGCCCTTGATTCGGCACTGGATAACGCTATCCGCGAACACGGTCCGCACCGTCTGGTCATCGGCCTGCCCCTCAACATGGATGGCACCGAGGGACCCGCAGCAAAGAAAAGTCGAGCCATGGGAGAAGCCTTGCAGCAAAGGCATGGCGTACCCGTCGAGTACCAGGATGAACGACTGACTTCGTTTTCCGCTGAAGCCGACTTGGCCGAACGGAAATTGAATCGCCGTGCGAAAAAGAATGTGGCTGATGCGCACGCTGCCGCCGAAATCCTTCGCGACTGGCTGGCCGAATAATCTTGATCAAGTCGGGGACGCTTCGGCAAAGGCCGACGCGTCCACGTAGAACAGTCGCACCCCTTCTTGCGGATTGGGACGCACCAAAGCCAACGACTCGCCGTCGCCCACCCTGTTCAGTACTGGTGCAATGTGGTCTGAACCAAAGCACGCGACCGCCTGCATTCTGGCCCGCACCAAAGCACCAAAGCCCAAAGCCAAGCCAACCGAAGTGTTCACAACTCCGGGTGCGTCAATATCTGCGCCCGGCAATGCACCGTCTTCCCGCACCGGGAGAAGGACAAAATCCAGCCGATCCTGCCCCGCTTCGCGGAAGGCAAAATTCTCTCGAAGTTCACGATCAAAAGCTTCGGGATCGTTGTCTCGGAAAGGATGCCACTGCTCCCTCGGCAAGTCGGTGTGGTCGTGCAACCAACCGCCAATCAAGTCCGCGGCCGGTTCACCGTCGCCGTACGCGTCGATCATCCAAAGATGCGTCTTACCCCAGGGCAACATGCGGAACAACGGATCCACCAGCAGCCGACGGTACAACGCACCAAAGCAAACGTCGCCCGGCAAAGCCACATGAAAATCGCCAAAGGCTCGGACGCAGCAATCGGCCTGGTGTCGAAAATCGGTCAACAGCCGCTCTGCGGCCACATCAGCATCGGGGCACACTTCAACCTGTCCCGGCAACTCGGGAAGCTCGGGTATTGGATCAGAGAGGTCGTAGACCATGCCTTGATCGTATTCGCGTTGGAACTTGACCGACACCCAAACGCTCCGAATCGTGGCGCCCGTACACTCATTTCATGATTGGACTCCTGTGTTCTGTTCTCGTGGGCCATGGACCCCTTCCGGAAGACGCTCAGGCGGCCATCCGAGCTTCGATCCAGCGCGGCTTGGCGTCACTGGAAGCAACCGCCGATCCAAAGGGAGGGTGGCTCCGGGGCACCGATGAACCGGTGGGCCGGCCGCCGGAAATCCCCATCGCGGTCAGCGCGTTGGTCCTCAAAGGGGTGGCTCAGTTTGACCGGAAGCTGCTCGAACAGCCCGCGTTCCAAAATGCACGCGGTCTGATCGACCAAGCCCTCCGGGAGGACGGAGCTTTCGAAGGTGGCCTGGTCACCAACTACGTCACCAGCTGTGTGGTCTCCGCCTTGGCCGTCATCGAAGGTGTCGAAGACCCTCGGGTGCAAGGTGGGGTGGCGTGGCTGAAAGCAGCCCAGTGGGACAGTGCTGAGGGCCACACCGCAGAATCCAACTGGTATGGCGGTGCGGGATACGGCAAACACCAAAGACCCGATCTCTCCAACACCCAGACCATGTTGGATGCCCTCCGTGATGCCGGCGTCCCGCCAGAGGATGAAGCTTTTCAAAGAGCTGTGGCTTTTATCACCCGCGCGCAAAATCGGTCGGAAAGCAACCCCGCATCATGGTCAGGAGATGATGGCGGTTTTGTGTACACCCCTGCTGGAGAGGGCGAATCCAAAGTGAAAAGCGAAGCAGGCTCGTTGAGGTCCTATGGCTCGATGACCTACGCCGGGTTCAAGAGCTTGTTGTATGCCGGGCTTGATGTGGAAGACCCCCGAGTGCAAGCGGCTTTGGATTGGCTGCGTCGACACTGGACCTTGGATGAAAATCCCGGACTGGGCGACCAGGGCTATTACTACTACCTCCATGTCATGAGCCGGGCTCTCAGAGCCTTTGGCCAAGACAGCATCACCGACAACTCGGGAAAGGATCACGATTGGCGTCGTGAACTGGCCGAACGGTTGCTTGCGTTGCAGGAGCCAGATGGATCTTGGGTCAACCGGAATTCAGACCGCTGGCTGGAAGGTGAGTC
>CALDQF010000136.1 GCA_937911845.1 uncultured Phycisphaera sp.
GCATTCTTTTCGACGGCAGTAATACCTCTCGGGACCGCAATCACTACGCGTGGCCCCATGATTCTGCTGCTGTTCACTTTGCGAATGAAATACGAAAGCATGGCTTCTGTGATCTCAAAGTCGCTGATCACACCATCTCGGAGTGGACGAACGGCCGAGATAGAACCAGGCGTCTTCCCGATCATCTCTTTGGCTCTCCAGCCCACCGCATTACCGTTGTCGAGCACCTTGCTGGTGTTCTTATGAACGGCAACCACCGAAGGCTCGTTGAGGACAATGCCTTCTCCACGAATGGAGACCAAGGTGTTTGATGTACCGAGATCGATTCCCATGTCGATTCCGAACCAAGTCAGCAGACGGTCGAACATGCTCATCTCCTTCAAGACCATCGGGGGGACCTTCCATCCACAGAAGGATCAACGGATTATCTTACGAAAAACCTGCAATATTCGAAGGAGAGGTCTCTCAACAAAAATCCCCCGTGCAAGCACGGGGGATAGTGGGTTGATGTTGGGGATTCACCGACCTGAGTGGAAGGCCTCTCAGGGCTTGCGAACCAAATCAAAGGGACCGGCTGACGGAGAGCCATTGCCCCCCGAGACAAATCGCTCATCGGCGTGCTCAATGTTGCGGAGAGCCATCAGTGCGGTGCCGGCAAGAAGGATGACGACGCTGGCAAACAAGAGGCCAGTGAAGACGTCAGGACGGGCTTTTGAGGAAGTTGCCATAAGGAATCGCCTCAGTTGTTGGTCCGAATAAGAACCCGGTCACCGACGGAGACCAAGCCCCGAGCAGCTTCAGATTCCATTTCAAGAACGCCAGTGGCACGGTTGATGTCAACCGCGGTGATTCGGAGTCGAGCGACATAGTCACCGCCACGACCAACCGTGGCGATCCAGCCAACTTTCACGCCGTCGCGGCTGCCAGCATTGATTTCGGCGTAACTTCGCTCACCACCACGACGAACCTGAACGATGGTGGCATCCAAGTTGCGATCGGGTTCGATTCCGGCATCGAGCATCCCGGCGGAAGCCATCGCGTCCAACTCACCAAAGCGGGCGATGTAACGGCCGATGATGTCCATCGATGAGGCTTGGTCATCCTTCATGCGTTGCAGTTCTTCCTGCAATGCACGGCGGGCGGCCACGGCCACTTCCAATTGAGCAGCCGTATCGCGGTAGGTCTCGTCAAGTTCGACCCGGCGACGCTCGGCAGCCAGTGCCTCCTGGCGAATGCTGGCGAGTTCGTCAATCAGCGATTCGGTCAAATCTTGATTGGCCGACACCGCGGATGCGAGGGTGGAAAGGTCGTTGGCAATCTGAGCCTTCAAGCCGTTCGCTTGCGAAAGGTCATCTCGCAGTCGCTCCACGGAGGCCGAAGAATCAGCAGCGTCACTGCGTGCCGCTCGAAGGGAAACCTCAAGTTCAGCAGCTCGGGTGGAAAGACCCGTTTTGACTGCATCGAACTCGCCCGACTGGGCATCGAGTCGACCTTGCAGAGCGGCAATCTCCGCACGAGATTCCTGCCACTTGGCTTTGTAGGAATCTTCGTTGTAGGCATAGGTCACAACCATCGGCACCAAGGCCGCCGTCAAAAGTGCCACGAGGGCAACAAAGAGTTTGGAAAGGACGTGCAAGGTTCAGTCTCCAGATCGCGATCCTCCGCCGCGAAGGAGCGAGTATAGAGGATCCATCACAGTAGGGCACCGTCTGCCCCGCTCTTTCGCGTCCAAGAAATGGCCAAATGAAGATTTATCGCCCCCGGCGAAGAACCGACACCGCAGCGGAGGCCCGAACCAGCGAATCAGGGTCTTGCAACATGACCAGAAGTTGGGCTTCTGCTTTGGATCCGGCCGTGAGACCAAGAATCGCCGCTGACTGCTGACGGATCAGCGGCTGTTCATGAGAAGCCGACTCAACAATCCACTCGACTGGTGCCATTTCGGGACGCAATTGAGCGACCGCCCCGGCCGCGGCCAAGCCGATCTCCAAAGGGATTTCGCTCGACGCTGCCCGAAATGCCCTCTCCTCGAGAACACCGGCATACGTTTGATCTCCGAGACTTCCCAAAGCTTCACACGCCAACAACGCCAGTTCTCCCTGCTCCTCGGGGGCAAAGACCCCCGCCCGAACCGACTCCAGTGCGTCTGGATCTCCAAGTTTGGCGGCGGCCACCGCAAAGCCGAACTCCACAATTCGGCGTTGGGCCTCTGGGGTTCCTGATGCAAATGGGCTCGAGGATGCTTCTCGCAACAATCGCACATCCTCCTGGGTTCCAAATTCTCCGATGAGCATGGCCGCATTGGCTCGGTGCTCTGGTGTTTTCGAAAACGCCGCCTCCGCCAAGGGGGTCCGGTCAACTTTTCGATTGAGATGGGCCAACGCAGCGGCAGCGGCGGCACGGACCGACAAAGCTTGGTCGACTCGAAGTCGCTCCAACACTGGAAGGTAAGAATCATCACTTCGATGCGCGACCACCACCACGGCGATGAACCGCACCCCACGATTGGCATCTCGAAGAGCGATGGGGAGCACGCGGTTGGCCAATGTCGAATCAAATTCCGAAGCTTCAACCGCGTGAGCTCGCATGGCTGGGGCGGCATCACGGGCGGCTTCTAAGAGAATGGTTCTGGCTTGGGCCAATGCCCCTTCGGCTTGAATGGGGTTCAGTTTGCTGTCTGCATCCGCGGCCGCGAGTGGCTCGGCCCGGTTGAGTTCGAGGCGGGAACTGGGCTGGGGAAGAGGGGATTCAGCGCTCGAAAGAGACGCAGATTCGCCCAAGGGTGTTGCAGACGCCAGAGGCGTCGTTCCATTTCTTGGTGTCGCTGTGGTGACCAGCGAACGCATCGCCCCACCTGGCATTCTTGAGTCTGCGGCCGGGCTCGCCCCCGCCGTACGCCAGGACTGATTGGCGTCAGGATCATCAGAGAGGGTGACACACCCGCTCAGGAGTCCCATCACCATCCACACGAAAAGGTCTTTCTTCACGATCCAAGCATATCCCACTCAACTCCACGCCGGCGTTGCCGCAAGCTCCACACCCCTACGCCTACCCCAGCCAGAACCAAACCCCAGTCCCAGAGCAATGCCGCACGGACGGCCAACGGCGCTCCCTCTCCGACCAACGCTTGCACTGTGATCTGCCCCGAATCACGAACCGGCAGTCCTGTGTGCATGCGTCCGGAGGCATCGATCAATCCCGTCCAGCCTGTGTTTGCCACACGAACCACCGGTGTCCGGTTTTCGATGGCCCGCATTCGACACATGTCTCGAAATCGAGCGCGAGCGGTATCGACTTCTCCAAACCAGCCATCGTTGCTTGAGACCACGAACACTTCGGCCGCCCGCTCACCATCTTCAAAGGCAAAGGATCGCATCAAGGCGGGCAAAGTGCTCTCGTAGCAAATGGGCGTGGCCAGACGAATCGAATCCAGCACGAAGCGGCCAGGAGCGCGTCCTTGAGCCAAACCTGCCCCGATCGGACTGCCTTCAGGGACAAATTTCAGCAGCAACTGACGCAGCTCCGGCACCGTGCTCACCAGAGGAATGAACTCGCCAAAGGGGGTCAAACCAATCTTCTCAGCCCGTTCGTGGGTTCCATCGGGGCGGACAAGAACGGAAGCATTGACCTGCCGATCCCAATTCAATCTTCTCTCGTCAAAAAACAAACCATCTCGGATGTTTGTCCCCACAAGGAGGGGTGTGTCGAATTCTTCGGCCCAATGCTGGACCATGCGCGCTGGCTCCGCCCAAGGCGAACGCAACTGATCGACAACATCGGTTTCTGATTCAAAACCAAATCCCGGCAACATGGTCTCTGGCCAAATGACCAAGTCCACCGGTGGCCCAGAAGCACTGAAGGACAGAAAGTCAGTGACGTCAGAAATCCATCGTTCCGTCGGCCAGCCAACTCGAAGGTTTTGAGGAAGGTTCGTCTGCACGAGACGGAAGGTCAAACCACTTTCCAACGGTGGCGGATGCAGCATGCTTCCCATCAGCATGCATGACAACACACCACCCACCGACCATCGCCAGGGCAATACAAAGAATCCAAGGACCAGAGCGGAGCTGATCCAAGGGCCAAAGACCGACAGCCACTGGGCCAACCCTTCGTTGGCCAAGAGCAGACGAGACCACGGATCAAAGCCATACCCCCCAAAAACCCACGTACCTCGCAAGGCATCCAAAGCTGCACCGAAGATGACAAATCGCCAAAGCGCCCCTGGGCGTCGCCCGGTCAGCAACACCAACAAGGTTGGCCAAAATGCGGTGTAGACCCCCAACCCAACTTGCGCGAGTGTGGAATACGCCCCCAACCAACGTTCCGCCAAACTCCACCCAACCGCCAATGCAACGAACAACCCAATGTTGTGGCGGCACGTTCGATGAGGATGCAATGCCAGCCGAAGACCGGCCGCCAATCCCAAAGCGGCGGGGACCAACCCGCAATTGAAGCCGTACCCAAGAACTGTGCCCAAGGCATACCCAACTACCAGCAGCCACGGATGAATACGTCGATCTGCCAGTCTCGGAGAAGGCACTGACACGTTGAGATTGGCCGCCAAGAGTGGTTCCTTACTTGCCGGTGTAATCAATGATGGCGCTGATCTCTGCTCGGAGATCCCCACGAGCAACCACGCGGTCAACAAAACCACATTCCTGCAGGAATTCTGCACGTTGAAAGCCTTCGGGCAACTTCTGGCGGATGGTCTGCTCAATCACACGTGGACCCGCAAATCCAATCAACGCTCCGGGCTCCGCCAAAATGACATCACCCAACATGGCAAACGAAGCCGTGACCCCTCCCGTTGTCGGATCGGCGAGCAAGGAGATATACAACCCACCCATTTCATGGAATCGTGCCAATACTGCTGAGGTCTTGGCCATTTGCATCAAGCTGAAGCCAGATTCCATCATTCGGGCACCGCCAGAAGCACTCACAATGATGAAGGGAAGATCACCAGCTTCCGCGGCTTCACACGCTCGAGCGATCTTCTCACCAACCACAGAGCCCATGGATCCCCCAAGGAATGAGAAATCCATGGCAGCAAGGACCACACGACGGCCGTGGATGTAGGCATGACCCGTTCGGACCGCATCACGCTGCCCGGTTTTGGCACGAGCTTGATTGATCCGATCGGGATAGGCCTTCAGATCAACGAAGGACAGTGGGTCAACCGCCAGCAGGTCCTCGTCCATGGGTTCAAAAGAATCTGGATCAACCAAGGTCTCGATTCGACGAACCGCATCCAACCGAAAGTGATGGCCGCACTCTGGGCACACCCAGAGGTTTGCCGCCAAAGCCCGGTGGAATAAACTGGCGTTGCACGCTGGGCAATGGATCCATGTGCCATCAGGAACCGCTCGTTTGGCGGCTTCTGAGATTTCGGCCCAAGTTTGGGGAGGCTTGGCGCTCATGCATCCGCCTGACTAGCAGAAACGCGAATGGATTCAATGGCGGACCGTCGATCCTCTGCCTTGAAGATCGCGCTGGCGGCCACCAAAACGTCACAACCAGCCTTGCGGCAAGATTCAGCATTCACCGGAGCCACTCCCCCATCCATTTGGATACGAACACCCGAAGGCGCCGCGGCAGAAAGTGCTTCTGCTTTGGCCAACACTTCAGGTCGGAAAGATTGTCCGGCAAATCCTGGCTGAACGCTCATCACCAACAGGAGTTCAAAGTCGGCAACGTAGGGCAGAATCTTCGCGAGATCCGTCCCAGGATTGATCGCCAAACCGGCAGTCATGCCGGCTTTTCGGATCAATTCAGCGGTTGCTCGAGGATCGGCTTGGGGATGCTCTGCTTCGACATGAATGGTCAGATGGTCAGCACCAGCGTGCACAAATGGCTCGATGAATTCTTGAGGATGCTGCACCATGAGGTGGGCATCCAAACAGACATCCGGACACGCCCGTCGCAACCCGGCTACGAGATCGGGACCCATGGTCAAGTTGGGGACAAAGTGACCATCCATGACATCCAAGTGCAGCAAATCGCACCCTGCTTGCATGACGTCAAGCGCCTCTGCACCAAGCCTGGAAAAATCAGCGCCCAGCATGGACGCGGCCACCAATGGCGTTGGCGGTGCGTCAGTCAGGGCACGAAATAGATGCTGCTCTGGAGCCACAGGCACGATCGCTCACTTGTCCTTGAGTTGGCTCAAGTACCGTTCGAGATCCAAGCGATACTTTTGCTTGAGCACGGGAGGTGCGACCCGCACGGCTCGACGTTGCAAATTCACGGCATCGCGAACTTGTCCCGCCGCAAATGCGATGGCTGCTTCCAAGGCGGGACGCTCGGGGTCAGAATCTGAAAGTTCTTGGCTGGCCATCTTGGTCAAACGCTCAGCCACATCAAGTCGACGAGCATTTTCAGGCATGTCTCGGCCGGCGGCGATTTCACGGGCCAGATCCGCCATCAACCAGTAGTCGTCGCCGTACTCAGAAATCACTTCTTCGATCCAGCCATACGCACGGTCGACTTCCCCCCGGTCGATGGCGTACATACGGAAGATTTCAACCGCGGCTTGGTTGAGCACACCTTCTCCGTCACGAAGCATCTGCATGTAATACGACTCGGCATCTTGCCAATCGTTGTACTTGCGGGCTTCTTTGGCGGACTTCTTGAGCTTCTCGCCGTAAGGGGTCAGTTCGTGGTGGTATCGACCTTTGACAAAGTCTTCGAGCAGGCCATCCAATTCTTCACCCGGAGCGCCAATCCACTGGATGATGCCCTTGGCATCCACCAAGAAGACGGTGGGCAAACGGTCCTTCCGAGGGGAGTTGTCGAGCCAATTGCGGAAGGTGTTTTCTCCCGAGTCGGAAGACACCGGGAATGTGGTGATCCCGGCATATTCTCCGAGGAAGCGTTCCAAGTCGGCCGTGCCTTCCTTGGAGATCCCAACCACTTGCAATCCACGGCTGGACCAGATGTCGTGGATTCGGCTGATCTCTTGCATCCACAACCCACACGATGAGCAGGAGTCAGACTTGACTCCAAAGAAGTACACCAAAAGGGGTTGCTCTGCTTCGATCCGGAACGTGTCGTCATCACGCTCCTCACCTTGAATAGCCGGACGTATCCATGCCGAGGTTTGCATCTGAGGCTGGGCCGTGCCTGGCTTTACTTCATTGGATTGGGCGAGAACAGGGCTGGTCAACAGCAAAAGTGCGAGCATGAAGCGGGTCATGATGAGAGGCCTCCAAGAGAAGACGAATGATAAAGCATTCTTGGGCTTATTTTTCCGCGACTGCGACAAGTCCGGGCATTGGGGATCCTTCCAACATGGCCAAACTGGCCCCACCACCGGTGGAAACGTGGCTGACGCGATCTGCAACCCCCAGCAACTCGGCCGCCGCCGCGGTGTCTCCACCACCGACGATGCCTATCGCTGCCCCGTCGGATGCGCGGGCCACGGCCTCCCCCACCGCCGCCGTCCCGGTACGGAATGCCTCCCACTCAAAGACGCCCATGGGGCCATTCCACACGATGGTCTTGGCAGTGGCCAGCACCGCGGAGAAGGCTTGACAAGTCTCAGGACCAATATCGAGGCCCATGAGACCGTCGGGAATATCTCCGGCCACAATCGATGCATGGGCGTCTTTGCTGAATTCAGCGGCAACGACGTGGTCGGTGGGCAAGAGCACCTTCGTCCCCGCCGACTCGGCCTCAGTCAGCATGTCACGGCACGCGTCCAAGATGTCCTCCTCGCAGCGGCTCGCACCAATCTTGCCCCCCCGAGCGGCGAGCAGCGTGTACGCCATCGCCCCTCCAACCAACATGGTGTCGACTTTGCCCGCCAGGTTCCGAATCGCGGGGATCTTGTCGGAAACCTTTGCCCCCCCCAAGATGGCCACGAAACCACCGGATCCCTTGGCATCAGCGAGCCGAAGCCCCAAGTATTCCACCTCTTTGGCCATCAAGCAGCCCAGGAGTTTGGGACGTGAGCCCATGGCCTCGGGAACCGCAACCATGGACGCGTCAGCCCGGTGCGCGGTGCCAAATGCATCAGTGCAATACGCATCGGCCATCCCGGCCAAGATGCTGGCAAACTCCGGATCTCCTTTCTTCTCCCCTTTTTCGAAGCGAAGATTTTCCAGCAAGACAACTTCTCCGGGTTGCAGCTTCTCGGCGGCGGCAACCGCTTCAGCTGAGGTCGGCAATGGGCCCGGGACCACCACCGACCGGCCCAGCAACTCCGACAGTCGGTTCGCAACTGGCCCCATGCTGAGGGCTGGCTCATGACCTTCTCCCTTTGGCCGGCCGAGGTGGCTCATGAGTATGACACTCCCCCCACCCTCAAGAATGGCGTGAATTGTTGGCATCGCACCCTTAATGCGACGATCATCCGTTACCTGGCCGTTTTCATCGAGCGGAACATTGAAGTCAACTCGAACCAAAACACGGGAACCAGAAGGGTCAAATTCTCGAATAGAACGATATTCCGACACGGTTGGCCTCCTGAAAAGTCAATCGCACAGGATATCCGGACTTGCTGATTGATATTGACCGTTTCTGCGTGGCGGACACCCAGTCTGGCCCTAGTCTGGTACACCTAGGAGTCTCGAAGAATTCTGCGTTCTGCGAGTGTTGCATTCTTCTTTAAGGAGGAAGATCGTGAAGACCAGAGTTGTAGTCAGTTTTGTTGCCTGTTCCGCTGCTCTCGCTTCGGCAGAATGGCTGGTCGGTCTCACTACTGCACCACATGCGGATCATGCAGATCAGGGTTTGGCTGAGGGGCTTGTCGCAAATCCATTGGGAGGCAACCCCGATGTGGTCGTTTGGGACCTCCAGTCTTTTGCGAACTACTCACCCTCTGGCGGGTATCACGCCTATGCCCTTGGCACCACATCGTGCAACCAAGGTGACGTGCCTTTGCTGTGGCAATCCAGCACCAACCTCCACCCAGTTATCGGTCAGAACATGTACCGCTGGAAAGATGGACGCTTTGAACAATTGGGTATGGGTTGGCTGAAGCACGGCTTTTATGCTCTCTCCCTCTCCGACTGCGGGCCATGCCAAAGCACCGACGGTACAACCCTCGGCATCGATTGCTCAGACCCCTACACCGCCAGCCGCAACGGCTCCCAAGGCGGCTTGGGTCCCAAGTATCAGG
>CALDQF010000137.1 GCA_937911845.1 uncultured Phycisphaera sp.
GCCTCGCCAAACTCAACCGTTGAGGCGAATGAGTATTACAACGCATGGCTGGGATCACTGAAGTGGGGCGCTGAAAATCATCCAGATTTGCCAGAGCGTTCTGAGATTCTGGTTCGAACCGTTTATGCAGACGCAATGAATGTCCGTTCTGCCTCTCTGATGGAGATGGTTGAAGACACGGCAGATGCGGCTGGTGTACGAAGTTTGGAAAATGAGGTTTTTTCAGAACGTTGGATCGCGGCAAGCAGGCTGAACAGGATTCGCTGGGGCGACCTTCGCGATCGTGAGCGTGAAGAAGCTTTCAAACTTTTGCAAAACCGTCTGGATGACAAACCCCAAGCTATTGATTTTGGAATCGCACTCCGCGGCTACAGCCTTCGACTTGAAGAGGCTGTTTTGGACAATGACCGTAGCTTCATTATGGAGTACGGCCAGACCCTTCGAGAGCTGTTTGATCGAAGTCTTGAGATCGAAGTGCCACCGGCAGGATCGCAGGATTCTCTCTTGGGACAGGCTCGAGCGTTGGTGGGTGAACAGTTCGTACGCCCACTTCCTGAAAATTCGGTTGGTCATACCCGGGCACTTTTGATGATTAGCCGTCTTGAAGCTGCACATGCACTGAACAATCAGCGTGTTCTAGAAATTCTCCCGGGATTAAGAATTGAGGATGGTCCCCTTCGAGACTCCGTCCTAAGCGAACTTCCTCGCATGGTTGAGTTTTTTGACATCACCGATTGTCTTGAAGTGTTGGCAAAGCTCGGTGAGCCCGATCTGACCTCTCGATCAGCGCTTGCTTTGGAGTCGTTACAGAAGTCTTCTTACTCTGATTTCTTCGTTGAGCATCGTCGTATTCAATTGTTGAGTCAGAGTCCTGATGAAGAGGAGCGTGAAAACGCACTCGAGATGGCTACCCGATACGTAAAGAGATCTCGGCCCACGGTTGGCCTGTATGCGGGAGGGTTCGACGATCTCAAACTGTCGATGTATGGCATTCGTGCTGGGTTGATCATGGATCAATTCGTTCGTGAACAGATCGAACGTGATGCGGTTCTTGCAACTATTGACGAACTGTACGAAGACGCTCTGCCTTTGGTCCCAGAGCCTGAGGGCAACCTCGTCCTTCTCGAAATCCAAGCAAAGCGAGCTTACGCTGAAGGAAGCAATCGGAGTCTTCGTGCCGCCGCCACGCTGCTCGATGACATCCTTCGGAGGAAGAGTCTGTCGGGTCAGCCCGCCGATGTGCGTCTTTTGTTGTATTCCGTGCAGGTCAACCGGGACCTGAATCAGTTGGGATTGGCGCTTCGTCAGTTGGATCAGGCTCTCGAATCCGTGCCCAATGAACCGACTTTGCTGCAGAACAAACTTCAGATTCTGGTTCTCAAGCGTGATTGGGAACAGGTCCTCGATCTCGGGCAGGCCATGATGGATGCTGAGATTAATTTTGAAGCATCTTCGAACGCGGTTCAGATGGCCGAGGACGCCCTTGAAGGGAAAGTCACAATTTCCCCGTTGGCTCTCGAAATTCAGTCGATCTTGCGACGGTACGACGATGGTCAACGGGAAGAATCGCTCCGTGAAATGAAGGCTCTATACGAGCGTGAACCGCAAGACTTTGTCGTCGTTGTTTCGTATGTGCGTATTTTGATTGTTGAAGATCAGCAATCTCTCGCTCTCGAGATTCTTGATGCTTTTGACGCCTCAAACCCCCGTATGAAAGCCGCTATCCGCGAGCTTCGTATAACGGCCAGCACGTCGAATCCAATCGAAGCCATTGTTCTTTTTCATTCTGATGCCCAGGAAGAGAATCCTGCATCTGGTGCAGTCTCAATACTTCGTGACCTAATCTCTTTGAAAGAAAATGCAAGTCGATCCAATGATTCCGAGTTGGTCAATCTCATCGAGAATGAGATTGCTACACGTGAAACTGATGGGGCACAGAACTATTCGGAAGATCCTGAATGGATTGAGTTCAGCTTCTCACGAGCTCTCTTGAGACAAGATTGGCCTGCCGCATTGGACTCTGCTCAGCAGGCAAAGCGTTTCAATATTGATCGAGCATCAGGGGTGACCTATCAAGGCCGATTGGCAATGGCCCAAGGAGAATGGTCTGCTGCCCGTGACGCACTCATGGCCGCGGTGCAGATTCTTCCTACCGATGGACGACTGATGGCCCAGCTCGCTCAATCTGAAGTTCAGCTCGGTGAATACGTAAATGCGGAGCGCCATTACGTCGAGGCTTGGGAAATTCAGCCAAACAGTGTGCTCATTGCCCAAAGTTACGCGGCACTGCTGTTCCAACTGGGCAAAAATCAACTTGCCGCTGAAGTCCTTCAGTCCGCTTCACGTCTAGCGCCAAATAATATTCCCTTACGTGAGGCATGGCTGAAAGTGGCTATGGAAATTGCCGATCTGCCTGTAGTTCTTCAGGCCCGTTTGTCACGTTATGCCTCACGTCCAAAGGACATCCGGAACGTCATCGAATTGGCAGTCTTTCTTGGGGTGGCTGAACCTACCGACACAACCATTCGACTTCTTAATCCGAAATTTCCTTACGATCAAAATCAATTCAGCCAACTCCCTGCAGAACGCCAAGCTTTGTTGATCGAATCCAATCGTCAATTTTGGTGGGAGCGATCTGATTCGTTGCTCAACGAGGCTTTAGAAGGTAGTGATCCCGAATTTGATTCACTCGTGATTTCGGCCTACAAGGCAGAAATTTTCAAGCAGCAGGGTCGATCTGAACTTGCGATTGCCGCATTACGCGAGGCTTTGGAATTGGCTGATGATGGTGAAGGATCTTTGAAAGCCAACCTCATGTTGTCCCGCCTGTTCTCAGAACTTGGTCGAACCGACGAGGCGCTTGAGGTCTTAGAGCCATTGGATGACCTTTCCGCAACATTTTCTGCCGCATCCATCTACATGTCGAAGAATCAATTTTCGAAGGCCGCGGACCAGTATGAATTGTTGGTTGCCGAGTTGCCTGAGGACGCTGATGATCAGACCGTCCGTGTTTTCCGTCCCGATAATTCTCGACCAGGACTGGCCGAGATCGCTTTTCCCCGCCATGCATTCTTCGAGCAATACAGCGAGTGTCTCGCTCGTTCTGATCGACCTGCCGAAGCTCAAGCAATTTTTGACCTTTTGCCTTCGCCTCAGGATGACCGTGACAAGGCTGCTCGGGCGGTGATTCAATCACTGATTTATTCGGGATACGCGGCAAGAAAGTACAAAGAGAATCAAGACGGGACAGCTGATGAAGCCTCTGCACTGCAGGAGTTGGTATTGGCCAAACAGTTGCTACCACGCGATATTGGTCCCCGTCTTCTTGAGGCTTCGATTCACACCGAACGATTTCGCCGCACCGGTGACAAAGAGGCCTATGAGGCGGCTGCAAAATCTTTGACTGAAGCCGAAGG
>CALDQF010000138.1 GCA_937911845.1 uncultured Phycisphaera sp.
CCAGCGCAGCAGCTTTGCGATTGCACTCGGCGGCATTGTCGTAGCGACCGGTCTGCATCCAGATGTGAGAGGCCATGTGCACCAAGTGTCCGCATCCAGGGATCAAGCCGCCCAGTCGATCGGCCGCGGGTTCGGCGATCTCAGGCCACGGGGAAGATTCCATGGTGTGGATGTACAGATGGTTGGCCGCCGGATGATCAGGGAATCTACGCATGGCATCTTCAAGGATCGCTCGGAACTCCGGTGTGCGACCCACCGGTTCACCTTCGAGTGTCCAGTAGTTCCAAGGCTGCAGGCAAATCATGGCTTCTGCGGTCCAAACGGCCACGTCTGTGTCCAAAGGGAATTGTCTGTGCACCTTCTGCATCGCTTCGAGGTACTTCGTGTTTTGATCGGTGAGGTCTTCGGGCATGGGATATTGGTACCGAGCAACAATCGCTTCAATCAACGCACGGTTGGCGCCAGTCTCACGGTCTTGAAGCTCATAGGCCCGTTTGGCGGCGGTGAAGCTCCATTCGTCTTTGGGCGGAATGATCGCGGGGTTGTTTTGGTTTGGTCCCGACGCGTACGCGATACCCCACCACGCCATGGCGAACTCCGGATCTCGTCGAACGGCCTCGAGGTAGGAAGCAATTGCTCCGTCAAAGTTGTAGCCCAGCATCAAAGCCATGCCTTGGTCAAACCAAGATCGGGCTTCTGCCGAATCGGTTTGAACACTGCGCCGAAAATCCCCCAATTCACGGAAGATCATCGGGGGGGGATTGATCCGAGGCACAGGCAATTCGGGAGTGTCAAGGGCAACACAAAGGGCAAGCATTGATTCGAACATGATCGAACCTTAAAGAAGAAGTGTTTGCAGCGTGCGGAGAAATTTAAGAGTCCGATCTTCTGGTCGTCCAGAACGCAGGGTGTGGTTTGCCAGCATCTCATATTCTTTGAGGTTTGCTTCCACGGCGCTTCCTTGGATTGAAGCGTCTCGGATATCACCTAAATCTATGGAGGCAATACCAATGAACAATTTGACCCCTTCATTTTTGATGGCCGCGCTGGGTAAAGTCGGCTTTAATCCGAACCATCAATCTGAAATGCACAGGGTGGTGGTGGAGCCGGTCACGTTCACAGTTATGGCATCGAGTGCTTTAAAGAGGCGACCCGATGATTGTGTGGAACGGCACTGTGAATCACAGCGGCTGTGAAAATCCAGACCGCATCGTCCCTCGAGTTTGATGGGACGACACTGAAATACAGGGCAACTACCAGTGCCAAGATCTGTCCGTATTCGGTGGAGATTGGACGGTTTTTTGTCACCCCAGATCGTCTTCCGGAGCATCGAGGGCATCGGGGCCGTGGAACCCTGGATTCTCTGGCAATTCTCAGCCAGTGGTGGCAAGCAGCGTCATGCTCCCACGTGGTTCAGCTGCAGTGTGGTCTGATGCCATTGAACTGATGGTTTTGCGTAATTTTGATCACCTGTATGGGTGGCCTAGACGCCTTGACTAGGCATGGGGTGGCCTATAATGTATTGGCAATTCATTGCCACTAAAGGAGTCGAAAAGATGAATACCTGCTGCCCCAACTGTGCTTCCAACTCTGCCATCGGCAATGAACTCGCTTCCGTGTGCACCGAGTGTGCTTCAGTGTCGGCGGCTGGGTTCTCCTTCAGCATGCCCATCTTGGCCGCGGGTGTGGCGTGTGCTTTGGGATTTCTGTTGATGCGAGCGGTCTACCAGCGTGTTCGGATTCAATCCGCAGTTCCGTCCTTGGCCTGAGGCCTCGCTGAAGACCAACGGTCTTCGGACCACTCGATTTTTGAAATGACTGATCCCGTGACATACGTCACGGGCTTTTTACATGGGCCCAAAGATGCCGAATGCATAGCAGCGGATCCTTACCCGAAGCTGTTGCTGCGGCGTAGAAAAGTACATCTTTTGGTTGAGTGAGTGGCCCATTACCGTTCAAGAA
>CALDQF010000139.1 GCA_937911845.1 uncultured Phycisphaera sp.
TCCGGCCGGCTTCGCCTACGCAGAAGGGCGGGAAGTTGTAGTGCAGGTAAAACTTCTTGGCGTACTCGGGAAGGAGTCCGTCAATGATCTGCTCGTCACGACCGGTACCCAAAGTGCAAGAGACCAGCGACTGGGTTTCACCCCGCTGGAACAACGCTGAACCGTGGGTGCGTGGGAAGACGCTGGTTCGCATGTGCAGGTCACGAATTTCTTTTGAGGACCGACCATCAGCACGGGTGCCTGAGTCGTTGATCAACTGCTGGGTGACCTTCTTCTCAAGGGTACGGAAGGCTTCCTTCGCCATGCCCGCATCTTTCTCAGCCTTCTTTACCTCGGTGTAGGAACCGCCCTCTGGGATGGCGAAGCACTCCTCGAGCATACGGTCTCTGATTTCATTGACCTTGGCGTTGCGATCAGACTTGGCGTTGATCTTTCGAGCCTCGGTGAGATCAGCGTGAGCAAAGCTCTTGACCTTGCTGGCAACTTCGTCCGATGGGAGATTGAGGTTGCCCATGCGTTTCTCGGTGGCTCCACATTTCTCCATGAGCTCTTGCTGAAGCTCGAGAAGCGGCTTGACACCTTCTTCGTACCCAAACTTGATGGCAGCCAGCACGTCCTCATCGGGAACTTCGGCCGCACCAACTTCAATCATGTTCACGCCATCGGAGTGACCAGAGACCAGAAGGTCCAGATCGGAGTATTCCATTTGGGACTGGGTGGGGTTGATCACAAAGGTCGCGCCATCGTCGGTGATGATTCGACCAACGCGAACGGTGCCCAAGGGGCCTTGGAACGGAGCATCGGTCAAGCACAAGGCGCAGGAAGCGCCTGATGAGGCCAAGGTGTCGGTGTCGTTTTCACCGTCGTGGCTCATCACGAAGCACTGGATTTGCACCTCGTCGATGAACCCATCGGGGAACAGGGGACGGATGGGCCGGTCCATGTTCCGCATGGTGAGAATTTCACGTTCGCTCGGAGCGCCTTCACGCTTGCGGAAACCACCGGGATATTTGCCCGCAGCAGGCATCTTTTCGCGGTAATCGCATTGCAACGGGAAGAAATCGAGGCCAGGACGTGGGTTGGCACGGACGGCGGCGGTCAAGACGACCGATTCGCCGTAAGTCACCATCACGGCACCGCCAGCAAGGCGAGCCACTTCGCCGGTCTCGACGCGGAAGGTACGACCGCCGATTTCGCGTTCAACGACGACGGTTGGAATGTTGGTATCAGACATTGCTGTCGGGACTCCATGCACCGTGTACAGCACGAACTTCTGTCCGTGAAACGATGCGGGTTGGGGTCTTTCCGATTTGCGGAGGAAGGCAGAAGATGTGAGGCACCGCCGGGTTCGTTCGGTGCTTCGCATCCACTGCCTGCCGCTGCCGGCAAGACCAATGGGGTGGACGATCGTCATCGACCAAAGGTTCAACAAAGGCGGGGAGGCCGTCGCCTCCCCGCAGGTGTTCGAAATGAATTACTTCCGCAAGCCGTGACGCTTGAGTACTTCTTGATACTTGTCCGCATTGGTGCGAGCGAGGTACCGCAGAAGTCGGTTCCGCCGGCCGACCAACATTTGCAGGCCGCGGCGGGTGGCGTAATCGTGCTTGTGGGCTTTCAAGTGCTCGGTGAGCCCCTGAATGCGACCGGTGAGGGTGCCGATCTGAACTTCGGGAGATCCGGAGTCCGAGTCATGGCGGCGAGCCTCTTCGATCTTGGTTTTGTTTTCGGTAGAGATGGTCATGTTTCGTTCTTATCCAAAATGCTGAACGGATCATTCTAGGAAGACCCAAGGGCCACTGCAAGCCTCTGAAGGTCTCTAGACGTCCAAATTCTTCACATCCAAGGCGTGGTCCTCAATATACGTGCGGCGGCCCTCGA
>CALDQF010000140.1 GCA_937911845.1 uncultured Phycisphaera sp.
GGGCGAACCATCCTCTGCCTCCGCATCAAAGTGGGATTGGGCGGAAACCAGGGTTCGGAGGGCGTGCATTGGGGTGGTGTCGACTGGCAACGCCTTCAGCACGTCCATCAAACCAGCAGGAATGGTCATCGCGGCTTGAAGCTCTTTGGTGAACGACGCCAACTCCTCAGCATTTGGGAGTCGCTGGTTCCACAAGAGGAAGCAGCACTCCTCGAAGGTGGAATTGCGGGCCAGGCTGTCAATATCGATGCCGACGTATTCCAACACGCCTTTTTCACCATCTATGAAGCTCATCACACTGTCGGCCACCACCACGTTGGCAAGACCTTTGTCGACGAAGGGACCGGTGAACGATTCGGAAGCAGGGGTCATGAGGGTGTCCGGGATGGCTGTGAAGGGGATTACGCAAAACGACCCTCCGAAGGGGAGGGTCGTCAAGTGTAAACGTTACAGAGCCTCAAGGCAACGGAGGGGCCCCGAGCATCCCAGAAGAACCGCTTAGTTGCGACGCATGTCACGAAGCTGCTGCTGGAGTTGCTTCAGCATCAATTCGAGGCGCTGCAGGATCTGGTCCTCTTCGTACCCAAAGGGCGTGTTCATAGCCACGACCAATGGCGCCTTCTTTGCCCAATAAATCCACTCTCGCACGATCTTGATTTGTTGCTGCAGGCGGCCTTCAGCACCCTCGGCGGCACCCTTGAATTGCCACTGCTGCATAGTGATTTGCAGGCGCTCAGAGCACTCTTTGTAGGTATCGGCCCACTTCTTGGCCAACTTTTCTCCGCGGGTATCGGTCACATACCACTCGCCACTGGGCAAGTTCAAGTACTCGGCCACCTCGTCGGGATCGCGACAAGTACCGCGAGAAAAGCCGCAAGACAAAGCGTTGCTGGCGTTGAAGGATAGGTTCTGATCCTTGGTGGAAAGCACAACCGCACCCTCAGGAAGAGGCTCGTACCAGTTGCCGTCGACACCGCCGTACCACTCAACTTTGCCGGTCTCGGGATCTTTGATGTACGCCGTCATGTAGCGATTCAGTTTCATGGACCGGGCCACGTGCTCGGAATAACCAGACTCCTTTGCCGTCATGATCAAGTGTTCCATCACTGTGGGATCTTGCGACTCATCAACGGAGGCCGTACCGCGGACAGTGGTGACAGAACCAGCCGTGCCCAATGGGTTGAACACAATCTCGTCACAGGCCATGGCGGTATTGCAACCCGCGGAGATGGCCTTGCGAATCCACGAGACCACCCGGTGCCCTCGGCTTTTGATATCCCGGATGGTGTCATTGATCTTGATGGACTCGGCCACCAAGCCACCGTTGGAATTGATCTTCAGCACAATGATCGCGCCACCTCCTGGCGACAGCTCGTCGGCGTACTCACCGATTCTGACGATCTCTTGGTGACGGAACTCCTGACCGACGCCCCCTTCTAAGGGCAGGTACATCACGACTTGCTTCTTAGAAGAATCGACCTCACCATCTGTGGGATTTACAGAAGAAGGAGACCGCTCAGAAAGCATGGGATCCTTGACTTCAGTGGCACCTAGAGAACCCGAAGATGCAATTCCAGCAACATCGCGGATCATGATGAGCTTCCGGCCAAAATCACCATCTAGCATGAAATACTGACCGTCCGGCTTGCCAGCTTTGGTCTTGAGCCCTTGAATACGGCCGGTGTATGTCCGATTCACGCCTTGCTCGAGGACAGTCACCTCGACGCTGGCCGCGACATCGACCACGGCACTGCCACCATTGGCCAACTGGAAGCGGATGTCCTCGGCAAAGGCCGACGCCGCGATAAAGGCAATGGAAAGGACGGTAAGGACAAGTCTGTTGTTCATGCTGTTGCTTTCGTGTGCTTCAAGTCTGATCAATTTGATTGAAGATTCAACGTGTTCTCGAAAAATGAGGGGACTCAGCGGCCTCCAATACCACGTCCACCGCCTCTTGGAGCGCCACCACCCCCACCTTGGCGACCACGGTCATTGGACCGCATCGCTCTGATCTGCTCTTCCAGCTGTTCAATTTGCAGCTTCAAACCCAACTTACTCAGGCCAAACTCCATTTGACAGCGAAGGGCAACGGCTGAGTACCGATTCATCATGCGAAGAATCTTCTTCATGCGGGTTAATCGGAACTGAGCCTGACGCATGGCGTCTGAAGGCCCAACCCCCGCTTGCAACTCTTGCATCTCCTCGATGGCAGATTTGCAGTCAGACAAGGCCTTGCGCCAATCGTCGGAATAGTCGTCAAAGACTTCTTGGCAGGAGGTGTCATCCAGATCAAAGTCGACCAGTTCATGGAGCAGAAGCAGATCCTCAAGGTCGTCGGCCATGCCTCTGGAAATCAAGAAGTCGCCTGCTTCCTTGGCGGAAAACTCGACGGCTGACTTTTCGTTGTCATCCACGATGTAGGAACCCTGGCGGTTCAGTTCCCACTTCACCGACCGTCCCTGCCAAGTGGCAGAGAGCCGCATGTCCGGGTACACCAACGCATCAAGCAGTGCGTTGTCGTGGCCCACGCCATCACAGCGGATTCGGCCAAGTTCCAACGGTCCCCGGAACATGCCCAAAAAGGCTTCGCGATACTTGCCGTAGGTATTTTCATCGTTCCGCACACGCTCAAACATCTGGGCCGCACCTTGCAAGCCACCAATAGTGGCTTCAGATGAGGTGTACAGGTCGCAGAAGCTCAAAGACAATACCGCTGAAGAACCAACAGCATCTTCAACCCAGCAGATGGGTTGAGCGTAAATGCCCTCATCTTCAAAACGGTTGTGCCAAACATCGGCGATCTCGCCCAAGAGATCGAAGTCGTTCATAGAAGACTCTTCTCGTTTGACTTGGTACCAGTATCCATTCTCCCGCTTGTCATTGCAGTTCACACGGAACACGACGTAGTCAGGCTGCATGTCACTCAAGACAGGGATCATGGCTTCATAGACCTCGGGAACAATGTCAGTACCAACTTGTTCTCGACCTTCGGTGCCAACCGGGATGATGGCAACCAGAGGAACCTGATTGCCCGAAGCATCCATTCGACGCTCCCATTTGTTGGCGGCCTCAGCCTGGGGCATCTCGAGCATTGGGGCGGGTGTAGATGATTTCGAAGCGCCGGTCGGCGTTGGAGCATCTTCTTCGTCCCGGACAATTTCCCGGATTTCGGATTTGGGGATTCGAAGTTCAATGCCACGGATCGACAGCACCACTGCATCTCCGTCTTCAGAGATGATCTGACCCGAGATGATCGCGCCGTTGATCTTCACGATCTGATCCTCGGCAAAGGCCGAAGTCATCGTGAAAAGGGTCAAAAGCGAAGTGATGAACAATCGAGGCATGTTGAACTCCTGATTTGAATCTTTTGAGACAGGGGCATCCTACCCCACTCCTCCTTGGGATCCGGGGATATCAGGCCAGAAATGCCCAAACCGACCGGTCAATTACGCCAGATCACCGCGAAATGTTCGTTCAGCGATGACCATGGCTTCCTCAAGAGTTGAAACAAGCCCGGCCAATTGAGCGTCGTATGCCGCATCGAGGGCAACGGCAAAGTGTGGTCCGGGACGATGCCCCGCCGCAATCAGCTCATCTCCGCTCAGCAGCGGCGCCGGGGCGAGTCCAATCCCTTCTGACAAGTCAGCCACTTCGGCCGCGATGGCCTGGGCGGATTCGGGGGAGTTGGCCTCCAGAAGCCACCACGCCGCTTGGAAGCCCGGATGGTTCGCCATCCGCTTTTTCGCTGCAACACCAGCAGCAGACCACTCGGCCATCAACCGAGGAAGCAACCCGAGCGCGTCGCGAATCGCGTCTTCCGTGTCATTGGACAACCGCAAAGCAACTCGTAGCACCCCCGCCACATCACCAGACATGCCGCGGTCCAGGGCCCAGGCCGCCAGGGCGGCGGCATCGCTGGCTTCGGATGACAAATTTGCCAACCGAGGGAAATGAGAATTCGCGGCAGATCCCAAGATGGCCCGATCCAAACCCAATTCTTGGAGCATCCCCGCAGCCTGAGCCCGCGCCTGATGCCCCAGCATCATCACAACCTCCCCGCCCACCCGTTCACGGCTAACCGCTCCGAGTTCAGGCGCGTGCTTCACAATCGCCTCTTTGGTGGCGGCTTCAATATGAAACCCAAAGCGGGCGGCAAATCGGACGGCCCGCAGCATGCGAAGCCGGTCTTCAGCAATCCGTGCCGCAGGATCACCAATGGCCCGAACACAACGGTGCTTCTTCAGATCGGCAACGCCATCGTGGAAGTCAATGACCTTGGTTTCTTCTTCGCCGTCGGGATCTTCAAACAAACCGTTGATGGTGAAATCGCGGCGAGCCGCGTCCTCTTTCATCGTGGCGCCGTCCAACTCCACATAATCGGGGCGACGGCCATCGGCGTAGGGACCATCCTTGCGAAAGGTGGCCACTTCGGTGACGACTTCTTCGTGGCGAACAAGCACAACGGCGAATGCCTCCCCCACCCCCTTGGAGCCGGGGAACACCTCTTTCACTTGCTCGGGCAACGCCGAGGTGGCCACGTCGTAATCTTTGGGCACAATCCCCAGCAAACGATCACGCACACACCCTCCGGCGAGCACCGCCTCGTGCCCGGAATCCTTCAATGCCCGCACAATATGGCACGCAAATTGGTATTCAGGTTGAGCCATCGTTTGCCTCGAGTGGCCGCTGGTACAACAAAACGAACATGTCCCGACCATAGTTGTGCACTTCCGGGCCCAAGAGCCCATCGATGTGATGCGGAGTGTGTTCGGGATCCACCGGGGTACGCAGCACGAACCATCCGCCCGGTCGCAAACAAGAGGCGTAGCCCATAGACGCCTCAAGTACTTTTGCCAAGGTCTCTTCCTCTTGCATCATGGCGTACGGGGGATCCAAACTCACAATGTCGCAATCTTGCCCCAAACGCAGGCGAACCAGAGGACTGAATGCATCGGCCCGTAGCACTTCGGCGCGATCGGAACAATCCATGGATTCGATGTTCTCCTGAAGCAAGTTGGCCACCCTGCGGTCTTGCTCCACGAAGAAAGCTTCGCGAGCACCTCGCGAGATGGCTTCGAGTCCAACTGATCCGACGCCGCAAAAAACATCCACCACCTTGGCGTCTTCCCACCAACCGCGCAAGATGGAAAACAAGGCTTCGCGGACGCGAGCGGGATATGGCCGGGTGGCCAAGGATTCCGGGGGAGTCTTGAGCATCCGCCCCCGATGATCACCTGCAATAATGCGCAAACTCATACTTTGGAGAGGATACCCTTCTCCTTCCCATGCCCGACTTAGGACCACTCCCCTCCGCGGTACGCGAACGAGCGATACTGACCACCCTTGGGCCTGCTCCCGCATTGGTGGTGCTTCCAGAATCCTCTTCCACTCCCCCTCCGGTCCTGCTTTGGCTGCACGGGCGGCAAGCATCGATCAGTATGGGCCGCAGCGCAGATCGCTAGCTGGATTGAGGCTGAGGGTCACCCCGTGCGCCTCGAACATCGTGAATTGGCCAAGGCATCGGCCTAACCAAACATCACTTTTATTGCAACCTATCAGTGTTTTTTGACGCGATCATATCTATCGCTTTTAAAGAGCGTGTTATTTTGCTATGACGTGGCGAGATTTTCACCGACATATAGATGGGATTGAGCTATGGCGCAGGATTATGTGATTGCCGATATCGGACTTGCTGACTGGGGTCGCAAGGAATTATCGATTGCCGAAACCGAAATGCCCGGCCTGATGGCGCTTCGCGAGGAGTTCGGACCTTCGCAGCCGCTCAAGGGCGCCCGGATCGTCGGTTGCCTGCACATGACCATCCAGACTGCGGTGCTGATCGAGACGCCGACGGCTCTCGGCGCCTCGGTCCGCTGGAGCTCGTGCAAT
>CALDQF010000141.1 GCA_937911845.1 uncultured Phycisphaera sp.
GATGCGCAGCTCCCCAGTTGGGACGCCCCGCGTCACTGGAATGCGGCCACCACCGGTAGCAATATCGGATCTTTCCGCTTGGATGCGAAAGCACATCCCAACTGCTCGTTCACCCGAGATGGTGAGACCCGTGCGTCAAGCGACGAGGCGGTTCTCGGGTTGATTCGTCGTCAAGTTGGGGCTTGGACGGACAACAGCAGCCTCCGTGTGATGGGCTGGAATTCGCCGGCATCACACTGCCTCAGGATGATCAGCCTGAAGAAGCTGGCTGAAGAGAAGTAGAGCGATTGCTGGAAAAATTTGGTGTGGAACTGAATCTCTCACAGCGTTGAAAAGGCACATGGGGGGAGCCTTTCGTGTCCAGGAAGGACGTGGGGTCGGTATACAGATTCACAATATGTACGCAATCCAATCAAACCCCGAGTTCTTTGTTCAACAGAGGACACTCTCGATATGCATGGGGGCGAGCAGTTGCCGGCCTTCCAAGGCGGGGATCTCCAGCAGGATGCTGGCTCCTACCACAAGCCCATGCTGTTGCTCCACCAACGCGGCGGCGGCACGGAGGGTTCCCCCCGTGGCGAGCACGTCGTCAACCAGCAGAACCCTTCTTTGTGTGAAAGCATCAGCCGCCGCTTCCAACTGGTCTTCCCCGTACTCCAAGGTGTATGAGACTTGGCTGACCGGGGGGGGCAACTTGCCCGGTTTGCGTAACGGCGCGAAACCGACACCAAGGGCCAGGGCAATTGCCGTACCGAAGATGAAGCCACGGGATTCGGCACCGGCCACCACATCGATGGGGGTGTCACGCCAGGGATCAACCATTGCCGCAACGGCCGCCATCAAGGCCTCTGGGTCATCAAGAAGCGGGCCGATGTCCCGGAAGGTCACTCCAGGTTTGGGCCAATCTGAAATAGGCCGCAAGAGGTTGTCGAGTTCTTCGGGAGTCATTCGGGGAGATGTCCAACATCGATGTCTTCGGCCCGTTGGGCAAACGCCGGAGCCTGCCTCAGGAATGCCATGGGGTTCTTGAAGATCACATGGTCGATGGCTTCGGGATGGTGTCCGCGGGCTCGGAGCTCCAAGGCGGCGGTTGGGACAGAAAGGGGGTTGGAGGGGCCCCAGTCACACGCAGAGTTCATCCAGAGCCGCTCTGTACCGCAGGTTTCCAGAATATCGGCAGCTCGTTTTGCGGTGCACTTGGTGTCTGGATAGAGCGTCATGCCGCCCCAGAATCCACCATCCAAAACTTCTTTCACAGTGTGTTCTTCAACGTGGTCGATCAACACTCGGCCCGGATCGATGCTGGGCTGGTTCCGGACCGCTTCCATAATTAACCGGGTGCCTTTTTGTTTGTCTTCGAGGTGTGGTGTGTGCACGAGGACAAGCGACTGTTGTTGGGCTGCGATCTCCAGATGTTCTTCCAGGATGCGGAGCTCATTTTTGGAGTTCTTGTTGAGCCCAATTTCTCCAATCCCCAGAACGTTGTCCCTGGACAAGAACTCGGGGATCACTTGCATCACTTCTCGGGCAAACCCAACATCCTCAGCTTCTTTCGGGTTGATACACAGCCATGTGAAATGGTGGATGCCGTAGGTTCGTGCTCGGGCTGGTTCAATGGAAGTGAGTTGGTTGAAATAATCCCGAAACCCCTCGGCCGAGCATCGGTCATACCCCGCCCAGAACGCTGGTTCGGTCAGAGCCCGGCACCCGGCGAGAGCCATTTTTTCATAGTCATCGGTCGTACGGCTCACCATGTGAGCGTGGGGGTCGATGTAGCGCATCAGGAAGGCCCCCCCCAAGCACCAGAGGCCCCTTTGCCAGGGGCTTGCGGAATAGGCTCGCTACTGGGATCGCTGAAGGACTCAAGGACCCGCCGGGCCCGCTCGGATTGGCCATCAATGAGCAATGGGATGGCGGCCCGCAAAGCTTTCAAGCGAAAGTCATCGGTGCCTTCGGCACGCTCGCAGCGGTCCAAGAAGGCGGCCAGATCGATGAGTTTGGCCCTGTGTTCCAAGAAATCTCGATCGATCACTTGGGATCGCGGCTGATTGGTGTCCAGACGATTCATGGCGTGTGATCCTATGTCCAACATCGGCAGATCGGGCTACATTGCACCTCCGAATTGGAGGCACACGACATGGGACGACCTGTAACGCTCTTTACTGGACAGTGGGCGGATCTTCCGCTCGAGGATTTGGCCAAGAAGGCCGCTGGCTTTGGGTACGACGGTCTTGAACTGGCGTGTTGGGGGGACCATTTCGAGGTGGATCGAGCCCTTTCTGAAGACGGCTATGCCGCAGGTCGGCATGAGCTTTTGGCCAAGTCGGGTCTCAAGTGTTGGTCCATCTCGAACCACCTGGTGGGACAAGCTGTGTGCGACCGTATTGATGAACGCCACCAGTCCATTTTGCCGGCGTCGATCTGGGGGGATGGAGAAGCCGAGGGCGTTCGCCAACGGGCCGCCGCGGAAATGATCCAAACCGCAAGGGCCGCCGCCAAACTCGGCGTGCCCGTGGTCAACGGATTCACTGGATCTTCCATCTGGGGCGACTGGTACTTCTTTCCACCCACTTCCCCCGCCATGGTGAAAGCTGGCTTTGATGATTTCGCCAACCGATGGGGACCCATTTTGGACGCTTTTAAATCGGAAGGCATCAAGTTTGCTCTGGAAGTGCACCCCGGTGAAATCGCCTACGACTATTACTCAACGGAAACCGCATTGGCAGCAATTGGTAACCACGAGGCTTTCGGCTTCAACTTTGACCCTTCGCACTTGCTGTGGCAGGGGATTGATCCCGTGAAATTCATCGAACGATTTGGGGATCGAATCTTCCACGTTCACATGAAGGATGTCACGTTGAATACCGGTGATGGCATGAAGGGGATTTTGGGTTCTCATGTCCCGTTTGGTGATCCGCGCCGCGGATGGGAATTCCGATCGGTTGGCCGGGGTGATGTTGATTTTGACGCCATCATTCGGGCTCTCAACAACATTGGCTACGAAGGGCCACTGAGTGTCGAATGGGAAGACACGGCGATGGACCGTGAATTCGGAGCGAAAGAATCTTGCGAAGTGGTTCGAGCCACCCAGTTCCCGGCCTCGGGAGTCGTCTTTGATGACGCGTTTGCAAAGGAGAATCAGCATGGTTGAATCACGAGCCCAATCCTCAGGACGGCGTCTCCGTGCGGCCATGGTGGGGGGCGGCCAAGGCGCGTTCATCGGAGCAGTACACCGTTTGGCCCAGCGTTTGGACGGCGACATTGAACTTGTGGCCGGTGCCATGCACGCTGATCCAGAGATTGCGGTCGCTTCGGCCTTGGAATTGGGCATCGCTGAAGACCGGGCCCACCGCACTTGGATGGACCTGTTGGAGGACGAGAAGAAGCGGCCAGAAGATGAGCGAATTGATTTCGTCACTATCGTGACGCCCAACTTCTTGCACGCTCCGATTGCCCTGGCGTTCGTGCAGGCGGGCATCAATGTGGTTTGCGACAAGCCGCTCTGCCTCACCGAAGCCGAGGCTGCGGAACTGGTGGCGGCCCGTGAAGCTTCTGGCGTGGTGTTTGCGGTCACCTACAACTACACCGGCTATCCCATGGTTCGTGAAGCACGTGCCCGAATTGCCAGCGGCGAGATCGGGCAAGTTCGACGAGTGTTTGTCGAATACCACCAAGGTTGGTTGGCCACCCGCTTGGAGGACAGCGGTCAGCAGCAAGCTTCTTGGCGCACCGATCCCAGCAAGGCTGGCGTGGGGGGGGCCGTTGGTGACATTGGCTCCCACGCCGAGAACTTGGTGAGCTTCGTCACCGGCCTCGAAATTGAGTCGGTCCTCGCCGAGTGCCACTCCTTCTTGGGGCGACCCATCGATGATGACACCCAAGTGATGTTCCGCATGACTGGCGATGTCCGCGGCACCTTGACCGCAAGCCAGATCTGTATCGGTGACCTCAATGGCTTGGCCCTGCGGGTGCACGGCGATCGGGGTTCGTTGTATTGGGGGCAAGAGAACCCAAACCATCTCACGTTGAAGAGTTTGGACGGGCCGGACCAGGTGTTGCACCGTGGAGCAGATTATTTGTCACCTGCTGCGGCGGACGTCACTCGGATTCCCGCGGGGCACCCCGAGGCCTTCATCGAGGCGTTTGCGAACGTTTATCGCGGAGTGGTTCAGGCCGTCCGCGCAGGTGAGCACAACCCAGAAAAGTACGCCTACCCCGGAGTTGAAGCCGGGGCGGCTGGCGTGAAGTTCATCCACCGGGTGGTGCAGAGCTCGGCCGAGGGATGCCGGAAGAGCATTTGATTTTTCAGGGAGACGATTAGAAGCCAGGCCCGCCCATCATCATTCCGCCCCCAAGCATTTGCTGGATTTCAGGCGGTAGTCGTTGCGGTTCGAGCAAGCGCT
>CALDQF010000142.1 GCA_937911845.1 uncultured Phycisphaera sp.
TTCCCATCGCCGACGCTCCTCGCCACCAGCAACACCCTCAGGAATCATTTCCATAATGGACGAAAAATCCACCATGGCCTCGCAAGCGTCCGCATGCAATTGAGCAATACGCCTGATCAAAGCCTCTCGAACAGTCTCAGTGGCGTTGTCACCTTCGACAATTTCTCTTTGAGACGGATCCAGATCCAACCAGACCTGACGATCGATCAACTCAAGCGCTACCAACGATGCTGGTTGCCCAGTCGGTGGGATGAATCGATCGATCATCCGAGCTGGGGTACTGATCTCTGGTGGCACCACCAAGACCTCTTGCTGCTCGGCGGCATCAAGTAAGAAGTGTTCAAACAGTCGCCGCGCTCGCTTCGTGGGCAACACGACCAGCATCGACTCCAGATTCACTTCTCTTTGAACAACTTCAGCTTCACCAACCAGATGCTCGGCCAATCCCTTCAGGATTGGATGTTCTTCAATGGAGAGCAGACGACTTGCCATGGATGATCGTTATACGACCACTCGCCTCAAGCGTCGAACCAGATATTCAAAAAAGAAGTCGTCTCTGACAAAATATGTCAGCAAGGTCCGAAGCTGGACAACACCTCGAGCAAGTCCGCAAAATCAACCGTGCCTTCTCCCGTCAGGTCTTCGGGACATGCATCGCAGGCACCCCAGCTGGACAGGACCCGCACCACATCGGAAAAACCAACACTGCCGTCGCCATCCAAATCAGTGGGACATGGCACTGGCACACTGGTCGGATCTCGAGGATCACTGCCCGCCAGCCACTCGTCGTGATTGAGGACACCATCGCCGTCACGGTCCATCACCAATCGAACCGCATGCCCGGCCGGGGCCAGAGTGACCACTGCCGTGGTGCCCTCCGGTCGATTCAACAACTCAGGAATGGTCATGGTCTGACCCGCGGCATCGAGCAAAATGGTTTCACCCGAAAGCACACCACCCCGAGCTCGCCCATCGATTTCGATCGTGGCCATCAATTCCACTCGTTCCGAGTTGGCGGCCGCTGATGACACGGTACTCAGCGTGGTCAACGCCTCTGATGAGGCTTCGCCCGACCACGACACTTGGCGGCCCACACCAGCATGGGTGTCCAACCCAGGATCAACCACATTGTCGAACGGGTTGTTGGCGTTCCACCCCGGGAACTCCGAACCCGAAAAGGCAAACATCATGGCCAACACATCCGAAAGCCTTTGTGCAGTGCCCAGATCAAACAGTGGCTCGGCAAAGAACCGCGCCAAGGTGTCCACGGATCCGTCATGGAGGTACCCAAATCCAGAAGTATTCTCCAAAGATTCCAAGTCAAAACCAGTCTTCTTGTACATATTTCGCAACTGCGGAACTTTGAAGTGTCTTTGGGTAGAGCCGTCCACACTGACCACGGCGTGGTGGCGCTCTTGGTGGGGACCCAGTGGAATTGGATCGACACCGGGAGGCGAAATCTGAAGCACACGGTCAGGACCCATACCCGTAGGTAGAGCGTGGCAAGTCACACAACTGAACGGATCATCGGTGATCTCTGAGGTGTAGATTTCAAGCCCGCGGAGCGCGTTGCCGTTGGGCATTGCCGATCCCGCTGGCGCGTAACGGCCTGTACCAGGGAATGGAATTTCCAAATCTGTGGGCAAGGTGTTGTCGGCGTTTCGAAAGGGGTTGGGCGGGAACCGAACGGTGGACAAGAAGGTTCGCATCTCACCCATGTCGATGGGGTTCAAAGGCTCATCCCCACCAAGAAGTTCATGGAAGGCGCCATCGAACGCTTCGATGGACAATCGATCACCTCGCCAATGCAACGGTTCTTTTCCGATCAGATCCTGCATGGTCTGCGTGGTCATCGGACCCTTCATAGGATGGAAGTCTGGGCAGTCCGGTCCAAACTGATCCACCCCCATGTTGCAGTTCACGTCGATGGGCTGCATGGAGCCGCCTGGGTTGCCAAGGTCCCACGCCAAACGGTCCATCCGAGAATCAATATGGCATGTCGCACATGAGACCTCACCCCGTGCCGAGTGCAGATGGGTGTCGTACATGTGCGCACGACCCTGCTGGACTTCATCAGGAACTGGATCAAAAAGTGAAACAACTGCAGACACTTTGCGATCGATTCGGTCCACAACCGCCAACGTGCCTTCAAAATGGTTGTGAACGAAAACTGCGTTGTCGCTCAACGCCAAACCTGTTGACCCAAACCCAACCGGGATTGGATCGCCGATCCTTTGTCCGGACGCGTCCACCACCAAGACGTTGTTGGATCCCTTGGACGCAATCCAAGCTTCCTCACCAGTTGACGAGAACGCAATCGCGCGAGGATCGCCCACCGATTTGGCCCGCTCGGCCGGAGGAAGAGTGTGAACACCATCGGCATGGGGGTTCAAATTCACAACCATCTCTTCCGACCCCCATCGCGCCAAACGAACCTCAGCAAAGACGCCTTCAAGGACCGGCTCAAATCGAATTTCATTAAAAGATTCAATGCCAATGGCCACCGGGTCGCCGCTGTTCGGATGCACGGCCACTCCAGTGACGACCGACAACGCTCCGCCGACATAAGAAACCTCGTTGTTGTTGAAGGTGTCTACCACAGCAAGATCGTGATCAAGAAGATTCCATCCGGCGGGCCGACCACTCCGCCATGATTGGGGGCCACTTACAAAGTCAGACCAATCGGTGCCGTTGTCATCAATCCAACGTCCATCTGAAAGCCCTCGGACAATCAATCCAACTCTGGGGGGAGTGGTTTGACCCGCGGGCCGAGAAGGCATGAACCCGTTGCCTGCATTGGGCGGAGGATTCTGACCTCCATACGGTGTTGCGGCATCGGATACGACATTGGGAGGCGTACTTCCGTTGAAATCTCCCCCGCCCGCAAGAACCGTCGTGCGGTTACCCGAACACAAGAAAGCGGCGTACACAAATTGCCCGCTGGGATCCACCGCCAAAGATTTGGGCTCTTCACCCAAAAGATCAATTCGGCCTGGGGCCGCACTGAGGTTGTTCGGATCGAATACCAACAAACACTCATCAGTCGTGCAAGAGACGTAGGCTCGTTCTGGGCTGCCCGCAAAGACAACATCACCCGGCTCGTCGAGCACCGGCAAGACCGCAGTGGTTACCCGACGATCCAGATCGATCACCGACACCGAATCAGACACATGGTTCACGACCCAGGCTTCTCGGCTCCCGGGGCGTACTCGAACGGAAACTGGGTCAAGGCCTACAGAAACCGCATCGAGCCACACAGGAGGTGTGGTGGCCAAAAAGATTTCGAGAGTCGCTTGAGCAACGTTGCACACCAGTACTTCACCCGCATCTGTAAGAGCGACCGAGTGAACCGGAGCCGATTCCCAGTTTGGAAAGGGTTCTGTGGCAAGAATCAGTGAAATCACAACTGACATGGTTCCCAATGTACGTCAGTTCAATTGAGAGATGTCCCTCATTTTCTACTGGGAAGCTGAGGAACCAGCCATGAAACAAAGCTTGGGCGGCTTCGGGAAGACACCAACACGCGTCCCTGACCACTGAACCGCATTACCACCCCTTCACCACTCTTCATTGATCCGCCAATCTTGGACAACATCCCGCCAGAATTTTTCGTCGAAAGCGAAGGGGTGTAGTTCAGAGTGTCTTGCCAAGCCACCACGTGTCCGTTGTCCACGATCAGTTCATCTTGGCCATTCAACTCGATCTCAGTAATGGCACCAAAGGCTGAAACTGCCAACGAACCAGTGCCTGTGGCCTTCAAAATAAACAAGCCACCGGTGCCGCCCAACAGGGCGCCAGCCAATTTCTGCCGTGAAGTCTTCAAGGTAATTTCGTCATCACAGGCTAAAAAACCCCCGTCACCCACAAACCAGCATGCATTGGACATGTCAATAACCCGCACCTCTCCTGGAACCGACGGTGCCAGTCGAACAGTACCTGGTCCCTGCTCGGCTGAAATTTCTTGCATAAAGAAAGACTCTCCCGACAAGGCCTTCCGCATCAATCCGCTCAGCATTCCCCCTCGAGCCTTTCCTTTCAGTTCGAGCGTAGAACTCATGCTGGCCATAGCGCCTGATTCTGCGTGAATCATGTCTCCTTGGGTGAGGTCAACACGGAGGAACGGATCGGTAGAACCTTCTAGGATGAATCTTGCCATGAAAGGAAGCCTACCTTTTTTTTTTGAGTTCTTTGGCGGGTTCGTTGAATTCCCCACGCCATGTTTGGTGAAGGGGTGTTTGACGCCCAATACAACCCAAAACATAAGGATTACTTCCCATGAAAACGCAACTCCTCATCGCTCTAACCTGCTCATCCCTGGCCTTCGCCGATCGTGGTAATGACTTCTCCAACGGCGCTTCAAGTGTCCTCAAAGGCAACGATTTCTCCACCGCAGGAATCGTCGTCGGCAACCCTGCCGATACCGCCAAAGGCAACGACTTCTCGAACGGAAATTCCAGAACCAACAAAGGCAATGACTTCTCCAATGGGGCCTCTGACTCTGGGGGCTACAGCTTCCAAAGTCTCCTGGAGTGGCTCAGTGAATACGGTCAATCCTCGGCCACCGGGGGCAGTCGATTGAAGGCTGACAAAAACCGAGATTTCAAAGTGGATTTTCGAGATCTGTTGATGATCCTCTCTGGTTCCTAAACACAAAAAAGTATGTTCCTCCTCAGCCGCGGTCCGGAATTCCGGGCCACGGGCGGTTTCGTTCCTAATCTGTACACCATGTTCGGAATCCTTCTGCTTGCCTTCATCGCCCTCCACGATCAACACGATTTGGGATCACTCCCCCCCATGCCCGACGGCCCCTACCTCCGCCCGGAAAAATTTGGGGAACCTGACCTGTTCAGACAACTGGAGTACGACCTTCCCACTGCCAACACATACCGGACCGCCAGTGGTGCACCCGGTCACCTGTACTGGCAAAACCGAGCCGACCACATCATTCACGTCAAACTTGATCCTGAAGTGCACGGCGTAGATGGCACCGAAGAAATCACGTACCACAATGAAAGTCCAGACACACTGCGCTACCTCTGGATGCAATTGGATCAAAATCGACACGCACCAGGCTCGCGTGGCAATCTCTCGCGGCGGGGGCCGGACTTGGACCAACCCCAATCCATTGGTTGGCTTGAGAGTTTTGCCGAAACCTTGGCCCACCCCGGAGGTACCACGATCCACCACGTCAAAGATGGCCAAGGGCAGGACATGTCGTTCGTCATCGTCGGATCAATGATGCGCATTGATCTCCCTGAGCCTCTGATCAGCGGTGAAACATTTCAGTTTGAAGTGAAATGGTCCCACCGAATTACGCCAGATGCCATCCGATCCCGTAGTGGGTACGAAATTCTTGATGACGGGACGGGCTTGTACGAACTGGCCCAATGGTTCCCACGGATGTGCGCTTACACCGACACCCGAGGGTGGCAACACAAAGAGTTCGTGGGCCGAGGCGAATTTACTTTGGAGTTCGGCAACTATGAATTGCACATCACGGTCCCCGAGAATCATGTGGTGGCGGCATCAGGCGTGCTGCAAAACCCTGAAGAAGTTCTGACCGACCAACAACAAGAACGACTGGAAGCCTCAAGAACTTCAACCGAACCCGTCATGGTGGTCACCGAAGATGAAGCAGCGGCCAATCGATCCGCGCTTCCACAAAAGGATCGAACATGGGTGTACCTCGCAGAAAACGTGCGGGACGTCGCATGGGCGAGTAGCCCGGCATTTTTGATGGACTCGTGGGGCGTCATTGTGCCCGGCACCACACGCACCGTCATGTGCCAAAGCTATTTTCCAGAAGAAGGCGAACCAATCTGGAGCCGATGGTCAACCCAAGCCATTGTCCACACCATCGAAATTTACTCTCGGTACTA
>CALDQF010000143.1 GCA_937911845.1 uncultured Phycisphaera sp.
GGGGTCAGGTTCGATCGCTTCCGGCTTTGTTGGCTCGGATGCCCCCTTGTTTTGAGTGGCAAGAGAGGGTTCGTCTGGGACCACCACGGGATTTGGGTTCTTGGCGTCCTTCACATTTTGTGGAACTGTCAAAGCAAGTGGAACTTCCAATATTGATGCGGCAGTTCTTTGCGCCAAACGTACTTTGCCGTTCATTGCAGTCAAAGTCAGTTGTTTGGGAAGTTTGATGGTGTCGGTGGACTCCCAATTTTGAAAGTCGGTGATGCGGCGGGCCCCACTGCGGGAATTCGCCGCCGACTCATGGGCCACGGGCAACCCGGTTATGACAGAGAGGTACATAAATTCTGCGCCTTCTGCGAGGAAGGTTGGATCGCTCGATCCGGCCAAGCGGATTCGGTAACACGCCTCATCACCTCGCATTACCAAGCCCATGGTGCGTCGCTCAGGGCGGCGATTCCAGGCGGCGAGGAATTCAAGATGGGGTTGGGCGATTGGATCCCACTGGTGCAGTCGATCCTGAGAGATCCGAACCGGCGGAATATTGGTGTGCTGGGGCAACTGCATCCAATCAAACTTGTTGGTGTGGAAGAGCGTGAGGTGCCCTTTGCCTTGCTTCACCTTCAACTCATACGAGGTGTTAGTGACTTTGACGGTGAGTTCTTCTTTGGGGGTTGGGTTGGTGCTGGGATTGGCACCGGCTTCGGCTTTGGTCACCGTCCAAGAGGTCTGGAGGTTGGTGGCCAGTGCATCCTCGCCACCAAGAGCAGCTGTGGCTTTTGCCAAGAGTTCGTCAGGGGTTGGCAGTTCACCAGCAAGACCCAGAATCAGCAGCGGTATGGCACAAGAAAGCATGTCACAATCATGCCATAAATGGTGAATCTGGGCCAAAAATTGGGAAGCATCCATTGATCCGGATGGATGGACATCATTCCCAAGAGGGCCTATTATCTTCGCCAATGTCCTCATTCGCTCATGGTCTGCAACATGGTGCTTTGCTCTTGGACGGTGGGTTTGGATCAGCGATTCAAGACATGGACTTGGACGTTGACCGGGATTACCTCGGTCAGGAGAACTGCACTGAAGTTCTGGTGCGAAGTCGTCCTGAATTGGTGCAGTCCATTCATGCCTCTTTTCTTGAAAGTGGTGCCGACGCGGTCGAGACCAATACATTCGGAGCCAACCAATTGGTTCTTGCTGAATTTGGACTCGAAGGTGACACCAGAAAACTGAACCAAGAGGCGGCAGAGATCGCCCGCGCCGCATGTATTGCGGCGGGTGGTCCGCGGTATGTCTTGGGGTCCATTGGCCCTGGTACCCGTTTGCTGACTTTGGGCCAGACGGACTGGTCGGCAATGCATGATTCCTACAGAACGCAAATTGAAGGTTTGCTGGATGGTGGAGTCGATGCACTCTTGGTTGAAACCTGTCAAGACCCCTTGCAGATTCGTTGCGCGGTGCACGCCGCCTTGCATGCACTTGGAGCACGGGGTATGGGGCCAGAGCAGGTGCCCATCATGGTCTCGGTGACAGTCGAGACCACCGGAACGCTGCTTGTTGGTTCTGAAATAGCAGCCGTGGCGGCCACCCTGCGGCGTTTGCCGGTGGCGAGTTTGGGCCTGAACTGCGCAACTGGTCCCGCTGAGATGACACCACACGTGGAATGGCTGGCCAAACATTGGGATCGTCCCATTTCGGTTGTTCCCAATGCTGGGCTGCCCATCTTGGTTGATGGTCGGACCGAATACCCATTGCAGGCGGGGCCCATGGCACAACGGATGTCTGGTTTCGTTGGTGATTTGGGTGTCAGCATGGTTGGCGGTTGCTGTGGTACCACAACTGAGCACATCTCAGCTCTTCGTGGCATGTTGGAACTCTCGGCTCCTGCTTCACGAAGCCAGGTCTCTTTCGCCCCATCGACCAGTTCGGTGTTCGGCGCTGTAGAGCATCGCCAACAGAATTCAGTTCAAATTGTCGGTGAACGAACCAATGCTTCAGGGTCTCGGGCCTTCAAACGCCTGTTGGAGGCTGAAGACTGGGATGCTATTGTCGAGTTGGCATCCGAGCAGGCTACCGATGGCAGCCATGTTCTTGATGTCAATGTCGATTACGCGGGGCGGGACAATGAGCAGGACATGCGTGAGGTGATTTCTCGTATTGCCAAAGGGGTTGACATCCCTTTGATGATCGACTCAACGCAAATCAAGACCATTCGCGCGGGTTTGGAAACTTGTGGGGGCCGCGCTATTGTCAACAGTGCCAACCTCGAAGAGGGAGAGTCCAAATTTGATGAGTTGTGCCAACTGGCCCGAGAGCATGGCGCGGCCATTGTTTTGGGCTGCATCGATGATGATCCTGAAGAGGCCATGGCGCGCACCGCGGATCGAAAATTGGAAATCGCTTCACGGATGTATGAGCGAGCAACCAATGTCCATGGTTTTCATGCCGAGGATTTGTTCTTCGACCCTTTGGTGCTTCCTATCTCAACCGGGATGGCCCAGGACCGGCGATCGGGCTTAGAAACCATCGAAGGCGTGAGGCAAATTGCCAAAGCATTCCCCGAGGTACAGATCACGTGCGGACTGTCCAACGTCTCCTTTGGACTGAAGCCGGCCGCTCGCATGGTGCTCAACAGTGTCTTCCTGCATGAATTGCAATTGGCTGGTCTGACCAGTGCCATCATGCATGCGTCGAAGATTTTGCCACGCACGAGAATCGAAGATCAGCACTGGGACATGGCCCTTGATCTAATCTATGACCGGTCACCTTCGGGCCCCGTGATGTTGTCGGATGGAACCGACACTGACGACCCTTTGGCTATTTTCTCCGATGCCTTTGCCGGTCAGACCATTGCGGCCGAAGTCGAAGTTGAAACCGATCTTCCATTGGAGGCCCGTCTCCGAAAGCAGCTCATCGATGGACGCAAAGGAGGATTGGAGTGCTTGATTGACGAAGCACTCGACTCCATCCCTCCCCTTGACATCATCAATTTGCACTTGCTGGATGCCATGCGCGAAGTTGGTGAATTGTTCGGAGCCGGCAAAATGCAACTGCCGTTTGTTCTGAAGAGCGCTGAAGTGATGAAGGCGGCGGTTTCTCGAATCGAGCCCCATCTCGATCGAGTGGGAGGAAGCTCAAAAGGCAGCATTGTGTTGGCCACCGTGAAGGGTGATGTCCACGACATTGGCAAAAACTTGGTCGACATCATTTTGACCAACAATGGATACACGGTTCACAATATTGGCATCAAGCAGACTGCGGAGTCGATTATGGCTGCCGTTTCAGAGCACCAACCAGACGCGATTGGCCTGTCGGGACTTCTGGTCAAAAGTGTGATGGTGATGGAGTCTGACCTTGAGACTTTTAATGCTCACGACGTTGGATTGCCCGTATTGCTTGGCGGAGCTGCTCTTTCTCGACGTCATTGCGAAACCCACCTGCGTCCGCTCTATCAAGGCGAATGTCTCTATGCAAAAGACGCATTTGATGGGCTTCGTTTGATGGATTTGATTTCCCAAGGAGATTTGCAGCAAGAGTGCGATTCGATTGCGGCACGATCCGAAAAGCGTGAGGAGGCGGTCACCAAGGCGCAAGC
>CALDQF010000144.1 GCA_937911845.1 uncultured Phycisphaera sp.
GTGCCCGATTGGCCGCTGGGGATGAAGATGGCCGTTTGCCCAGTCATCTTCGAAGTCTCTTGGCCGATCTGACATCGTTGGCCGCCATTGGAACCATCGCCGACGTCGTCCCCCTGGAGGATGAAAATCGAATGGTTGCGGCTTGGGGGCTTCGTCATATCGCGCAGTGCCGCATCCCGGGCGTGGAAGCTCTGCTTCGGGTGGCCAATCTGGAGAACAAACGCCAATTGACGGCGATGGAAGTGGGCTTTCGCTTGGGACCTCGCTTGAATGCGGTGGGACGACTGGGCAAAGCCGATGCGGCGGTGGAATTGTTGTGCACGTCCGACTGCAACCGGGCCGAGTCTCTGGCCGTCGCGCTCGATGAAGTCAACCAAGAACGCCAAGAGTTGACCAAACGCATGGCCCAAGAGGCCGAAGCCATGGCGGTGGCCAACGGTTTTGATCAGGACGACCGGCGTTGTGTGATCTTGTGTGGCGATGACTGGCATCCCGGAGTGGTCGGGATTGTGGCCAGCCGCATGGTGGAACGGTTTGGTCGCCCCGCCATTTTGTTGGCTCGAGAAGACAACGTGTTGCGGGGATCCGCCCGTTCGATTGACGGCTATTCCATTCATGCTGGCATTGAGTCCGCCAAGGAGCATGTGCAAAAATTTGGTGGACATGACATGGCGGCGGGGTTGAGTTTGGCGGCCGATCAATTTGAAGCATTTACCGATGCGGTTTTGCAACACGCACAATGCATCAATCCTGAAGATCTGACCCCAGCATTGCAGGTGGGCGCTGATGCCACCCTCCAGGAAATCAATGTGGATTTGATTCAGTGGTTGCAGCAGTTGGAACCCTTCGGGCGGAGCAACCCCGAACCCCTGCTTCGGATCCACGCCACTTTGGACCAAGTCGATCCCATTGGACGGACCGGAAGCCACGTGGCCATCCGTCTTCGTGCGGAAGGCACGTCGCTGCGCGCGATATGGTTCAATGCGGGGAAGTGGTTGCCGAGGCTGGCGCGGGGTCGACGCGTGCAGGTGCTCGGAGTCCCCCGTGAAAATCGGTTCCGAGGTTCGGTGACCGCAGAACTGGAAGTGAAAGATATGGCGTTGATTACCGAGAGTGACCCATGCTGAGTGAACTGTTGTTGCCGCTGCTTCTGGTTTCATCTGATGAGAACCACACCATTCCCGGCCTCTTGGATGAGGTCGTGGTCACGATCGACGACCGTGGTGTTCCCAAGATCACCGGGGAACACCGTGCCGATGTGATCCGGGTTCAAGGCTGGATGCACGCGCGAGACCGCTTGTTTCAAATGGATGGTCTGCGGCGAGTGAGCTCTGCACGGTTGGAAGGTTTGGTGGGTCCCCAAGCGCGTGGCGAAGATGACCGGTTCCGAAAGTTTCGGATGTTGGATGCGGCCGATGAAATCTTCGCGGCGTTGCCCGAGGATCAACGTCTGCTGCTGATGGCCTACGCCGATGGAGTGAATGCTGGGGCCAAAGCCCATCCCAAGACACTTGAACACACCATTCTCCAAACCAATTTTGAACCGTGGAAGCCTCGAGATTCCATTTGCGTGTTGCACACCATGTGGGCCGCGTTGTCTATCGAACGCCGCATGGAACTGGTGCGTGGTGTGATATCCAACTTAGGCCCAGAGCTTTTCGATTTTCTGGCCCGAGGTCGATCCCACTGGGATGCGCCCATCGAACCTTTTGCCGGTGAGCCTTTGCGACTTCCGACGATTCCTTCGGAAGATGTCGTCAATTTGCGTGAAGATCTCGAACGATCCCAAACCCGAGGTTTGGTCCAACCTGTGATGGCCA
>CALDQF010000145.1 GCA_937911845.1 uncultured Phycisphaera sp.
GCGGTGGCCTTTTGGCTCCGCATTTCAAAAAGTTTCCGCCGGAGGCTGCTGGCCTCCAACTTCAATTGTTCGTCATCCAGACGTCGGATATCGCTCATCAACATCTCATACGTCCTTTCTCAGGGTTGCAACCGGCGACCGACAAAGCGGCAGCGCACCGGCATCTTGGCGGCCATTCGAGCCATCGCCGGCTTGGCGAGACTCTCTTCGACACCTTTGAGTTCAAAAAGAATGGTGCCGGGCAGCACACGAGCGGCCCAGAAATCAGTTTCCGCCTTACCTTTACCCATCCGGGTTTCCAAAGGCTTCTTGGAGATTGGCTTGTCGGGGAAGACCCGGATGAAGATCTGCCCTTGACGCTTCAAGAAGTGCTGGCAGGCAATACGGGCGGATTCGATCTGACGGGCGGAGACCCAATGGGTGTCCAACGACTGCAGACCGAATTCTCCGAAGGCGACATAGTTGCCGCGGGTGGCGTTCCCGCGCATGACACCCCGCATTTGCTTGCGGAACTTCAGTCGCTTTGGCATACGTGGCATGGCTTTGCTCCTGTCCTATTCCGTTCGCTCAACGACGGCCCCGGGCACGAGCCCGGCCACCGGCAGCACTTGATTCGATTTCATCCACGCCGTCTTCAAACATGCCCTTGTAGATCCACACCTTGATTCCAAGCACACCGTACGTGGTGCGACAGTGAATCGAGGCGTAGTCAACATTGGCTTGCAAGGTAGACAACGGAATGGACCCCAAACGGGTGGCAAACACCCGAGACATTTCGGCACCACCGAGTCGACCGGAAACACGAATCCGGACACCCTTAGCACCGTTTTGCATGGCTCCCTCGCAACGCTGCTTCAACAAGCGGCGGTAATTCGCACGCTTCTTAAGTTGCTCGGAGATGGACTCGGCGAGCAACCAAGCGTTGCAATCGGGGTTGCGAATTTCGACGATCTTCACGGCGACTTTTCGACCGGTGATGGCCTGGATGTCCCGCTGAAGCTTCTCAATTTCAACGCCCTTTGGCCCAATGACCAAACCTGGACGGGCCGTCTTCAAGATGACGGTCAGTTCCTCACGAGTGCGTTCGATCACCATGTCTGCGACCGCGGCAAAAGGAGGGGTCCGGTTCAATCGGCGATCGAGGAACTTCCGAATCTTGTAGTCCTCAACCAAGAGCTCAGCAAAGAGCGCCTTGGGGGCGTACCAGCGAGACTTGTGGGTCTCGGTGATGCCAACGCGGAATCCGAATGGATGGGTCTTCTGTCCCATGGATCAGGCCTCCTCGACCGGAACAGTGACCGGTTCGGCAAGCACGAGATGCAAATGACTCGTGCGCTTTTTGATGGGATGAGCACGACCGCGATCCTTGGGGTGGATACGCTTCATGGTCGGGCCTTCGTCAACGCGGATTTCAAACACTTCGAGGCGGGATGAATCTGCATCCTGCTCTTCAGCGTTCGCCATCGCGCTCTTGAGAACACTCTTGTAGTACCACGCAGCACGCTGCGGGCTGAATTCGAGGGCCACAAGGGCCTCAGCGGCATTCATGCCTCGAATCATGTCAGCCACCAAGCGTGCTTTACGCGGTGCGATACGGGCATTTCGGTGGGTCGCTCGGAAACTCATAGTGGATCAACCTTGCAGCACGATCAACGTGCCTTCAGGCCCTCCTTCTTGTTGGTGTGACCACGGAATGTGCGGGAGTGTGAGAACTCGCCGAGTTTGTGTCCCACCATGTCTTCGGTGACGTAGACATCGATGAACGCACGGCCGTTGTGCACCTGGAAGGTACGACCGATGAATTCCGGCACGATCGTGCAGGCTCGCGCCCAAGTTTTGATGGGCTTTTTTTCGCCAGCAGCCTCCTGCTTCTCCACCTTGAGGTAGAGCTTGTAGTCGACATGCGGGCCTTTTTTTAGAGAACGACTCATGATGCTTGTACCTCAGACCTTCAACTGGCCGTAACGCTTGCTCTTTCGACGACGAAGGATTCGGGCATCGGTCCACTTGCCCTTGATCCGTGTACGGCCACCTTTGGACTTGGTGCCAGAACGGGAGACCGGCTCGCGGCCACCCTTGGAACGACCTTCACCACCACCCAGGGGGTGAGCATCGTGGTCCATGGCCACACCACGGACTTTGGGACGACGCCCAAGCCAACGGGAGCGGCCGGCTTTACCGAGCACCACGTGTTGGTGATCGGAGTTGCCGACTTCACCAATGGTCGCACGGCATTCCACCGAGACTTGACGAATTTCACCAGATGGCAGAACCAAGGTGGCCCAACGACCTTCTCGGTTGGTCAACCGAGCGCCTGAACCTGCCGAACGGCAAAGCTTGCCCCCTCGGCGCGGTTCAAATTCGATGTTATGAACTGTCATGCCCAAAGGAACAAACTTCAAGGGCATGGTGCAACCGACTTCTGGCTCGATCGCTTCCATCGAGCTGCGGATGACCGTGTCCACCTTGAGGCCCTTCGGAGCCAAGATGTAGCGACGGACGCCATCGGCGTACTCGATGAGTGCGATGTGACAGGTGCGGTTGGGGTCGTACTCAATCGTCTTCACCACGGCGTCGATGCCGTCTTTGCGACGATTGAAATCAATCTTGCGATAGAGACGCTTGTGTCCGCCACCACGTCCACGACAAGTGATCACACCGTGGTGGTTGCGACCGCCAGTCTTGGGCAGGGCCGTGACGAGACTCTTCTCTGGACGCCCGGTGTGGGTGACCTCTTCGTGGAGGTTCACCGACGCGTTGCGGCGGCCGTTGGTAACCGGTTTGTAGACGCGAATGGCCATGGGACTTCTCCGGCTCAGAAGAGCTCGATGGACTCCTCGGGATGAACGGTAACGATGGCACGCTTCATCACGCCCTGACGGAAGTGACCGTAGCGGTTGCGACGCATTTCGCCTTTACGGTTTTGCGTGGTCACGCGAAGGACACGCACGTTGTAAATGGCTTCGACAGCTGCTTTGATGGCAGGCTTGTCGGCTTTGGGGTCAACCTCAAACGAGTAGGCATTTTGGGCTTCAATGGTCTGGGTGGCCTTTTCGGTCACCAACGGACGACGAAGGACTTGTTCGTGTTGCATCACACGGACTCCTTGGCGGCACCAAGAGCAAGCTCTGAGGCACGACCTTCGAGGAATGCTTCGAGGGTTGCCTTGCTGATGACCACAAAGCGGTGGTTCAGCATTTCGAAGGCATTCATTTGATCAATGCGAACGGTGTCGACCGAATCGCAGTTGCGAGCGGAGCGGCGTGCGTTTTCTTCGCTTGGAGCCAAAGCCACCAAGCAAGTTCGGTTGACGCCAACCGACTTCAGCATTTCCTTGAACTCAGCTGTTTTGGGAGCCGCAAAATCAAGCGAATCGATCACTTTGACTTCGTTGTCCACCAACTTGGCGAGAAGGGCGTTCCGGTTGGCCAACTGCCGCATTTTCCTGGGCATGGTTTGTCGGAAATCTTCCCGGGTTCGGGTCTTGGCAAAAGCGACACCACCACCCTTGCGGATGACGGTACGGGCCGCACCCATGCGGGCGTTGCCTGAGCCTTTTTGCTTGTAAATCTTGCGGGTGGAGCCTTCCACCATGCCACGGCTTTTGGTGCGAGCCGAGCCTTGACGGGTGTTCGCGTGGAACATCACGAAGGCCTGCTTGAGCAGGGCTGGACGCACTTCCCCACCGAGGGAAGCTTCGTCCACGGGCATGGTGCCCACTTCTGATCCGGATTGGTTGTAGATCGAGAGATCCATCATTGATTCCTTGCCTTGGCGAGAGATATTCCTCGCGGTGCCTCGTTCTCCCAGGTCCGTTTGCCGCAGGCGGCGTGGTTGGGCAGAAGTTGACTTAGGTCCTGTGCTGACTTGTCGTGGTGGGGTGGTTCCAAGGTCGGCCTACCTCACCAACCGGATCATCCGGCTTTGACGGCGGTCTGCTTTCTCCGGTTAAGACGAACGGCCTCGCGCACGGTCACAATGCCGCGGTTGGGGCCAGGGACAGTGCCCTTGACGATAAGAAGGCCGCGTTCGGCGTCAACCGATATCACGTCCAAGTTACGAGTTGTGGTGGTGAATCCACCGAGGCGACGGGCCATTCGCTTGCCCTTTTTCACGCCGCCTGAATTACCAGCTTCCGAACCGTGGCCACCAATCGAGCCCGGTGAACGGTGCTTCCGCTCAACGCCGTGCGACGCTTCCTTGCCTTTGAAGCCCCACGCCTTCATTCCGCCCTGGAAGCCCTTGCCTTTGCTGGAGCTGGTGACGTCGACGAATTTCACATCCGCGAACACATCTGCCAGCACAGTTTGGCCCAACTCGAAGTCGGAAGCAGCAGCGTCGTCGTCGAGACGCAACTCTTTGTGAAGACGCTTGGGCGCGGTCTGGGCTTTCGCATCATGGCCAATCACGGGCATGGTGGAAAGGCGAGGACGCACATCCTCAAAGCCAAACTGAACGGCCGCATAGCCATCGGACTCAGAGGTCTTGACTTGGGTCACCACGCAAGGACCAACTTGCAGCACCGTGACGGGGATGTTCTTTCCGTCTTCGGTGTAATAGCGGGTCATGCCAACTTTTCTGCCGAGAATAAAGGGGGGCATCAGTTGCTCCAGAAGGCTTAAGGAAGGTCAGGGATCGGAAAGAACGAGTCTTTGAATTGATGTGACCGGGACAGAACTGATCTTGGCTTAAGCCTTGATCTTGACGAAGACACCGGCAGGAACAACCAAGCGGTTCAACGCTTCGATGGTTCGTGCATTGGCATCGTTGATATCGATGATGCGCTTGTGGGTTCGGATCTCAAATTGCTCACGCGACTTCTTGTTCACAAATGTGGAACGGTTCACCGTGTAGATCTCACGGCGGGGGGG
>CALDQF010000146.1 GCA_937911845.1 uncultured Phycisphaera sp.
GTTACTGACGCTTCATTTACTGCAGCAAATATAGCTGCATTAAATGCTAAAACATCTGGTACAGTTACTGTCAATTCAGCAACAATTTCAGGGGTATCTGACAGGTTCTCGGACACAAAGACCAAAAAGAAGAAAGCGGCACCCCCCCGGGAGCCGCAATCTTCAAAAAATGACTGTTCTGCTGGCACGGCCAGCAATGTGTTTATCGCGTGCGACGCAACGAGCGAGGCTTGACGGAGAAGGAAGATTCTTCCGGAGCCGACTCCTGCTCGTAGCGGATTTCACATGGCTCAAGGCCAGCACCAACCACGCCACCGGAGGCCACGCCACCCGAGTTGGGGTAGCGAACTTGAACCATCAGCAAAGCGGCGTCGGCCGAGCCTTCGCAGGTTGGATTCATGGTGCCGTTCAACCGGGCTTTGCCCGACTCGGTGCCAAGGTTGGAGCGACGGAAGTGGTTGGTCGCGGAGTTGCTCCAGTTGTTCAGTTCGGAGATCTCCAGGAAGCTGGCACAACGGCTGGTTCCGGAGAACTTGAATTCGTTCTCGTTCCAGATCTCCGCTTCAATCTTCACCACTGGAGTTGGTGCGTTCTTGTCGGAGAAATCGTGTCCGGCCACCAAGTGACACAGTGCGCTGTTGGAAATGAGATCGGAACCCGAAGCGAAGAAGTTCAACACTTGGGATGCAGGTGGAGCGGCAAAAGTTACGCCGTCCAAATCAAGTCGATTCTCGGGGCCAACACGGTCGCCATTGTCACCGACCAAAGCTTGCGAAGCGAACGCAGGAATTTCCCACGACCCGGATCCGTCTTGGGACCAGTCTGTTTGAATCAATGACCCCGACAAGTGGTTCCATCGGATTGGAGCACCAGCGGCATCAACCGACCACAGGTACACCGAGAACAAACCGGAGTCGACATCAAACGGTGCCAACAAATCACCGGTGTCGATGGAAGTTGGTTGGTTTCCGGTCAACGCGAACGCGGTGTCGTAGTACCGACCGTCTTCCAACAAGACGTAGCCCTGAACCCGAACACTGCTCGGGTGATCATTGGACAACAAAATTTGACCATCGATGTCAGGGGAGCCCTGAACAAACGGAGTGATCAAGACCGAACCTTTTTCGGTTTGACTGATCCGATCGTCGGCCGACAAACCACCCACCACAACCATGGCACCCAACATTGCTTGACGCATCGACATGAGACGCTCCCCTTGGAATTAATCCCGGGAACATCCCCCCCGGGTGAACCTATTGTCCACGATTCCCCAACAATCTCAAGTGTAAAGTGTTGATAATTATTGATTTATAGCCCCGCCGCATCGGGTTTGAGAGCCAGAAAGCAGAACCGGCCGACCCCGAAGGGACGGCCGGTTCCAAGTTGCATGACACGGCCGCCGAAGCGGGCGAGGG
>CALDQF010000147.1 GCA_937911845.1 uncultured Phycisphaera sp.
CTTCTGGGACGGGGTGAGTCCATCCATCCTCGATATTGGCTGTTCCTCCTGTTGGGTTTGGTTGTTTGGAAGCAATTTGCCCAGTGTCTGTCTGGGTGCAGTGGCGTGTACAACCGAAGGCAAGGGCTGATTCGAAACATCTCGGTACCTCTGACCACATTGCCTGGCGCCGTGTTGCTTCAAACCTTTCATCTGTTTGTTCAGGCGCTTTTGGTGGTGGCCGTTCTGAGTGGAGTCTCAAGCGGTGCTTCGTTGGGGTGGATTCAGTTGATTGGATTGATGGTCATCCAGTTGCTCACCATGGGGGGCATTGGACTGATGTTTGCCGCTCCAATGGCCAGCCAGCCGGATCTCCGTGAGTTGCTGCCGCATGTGCTGAAAGTTCTTTTTTATCTCAGCCCGGTGTTGTACTCGTTTGAATTTTTGCAATTGAAGATGGAAGGCACTCCATACCTTCAATGGTTGGATGCGTACAGAATGCTTCATCCACTGGTTGATCTATTGGGGGCGTACAGGACCGTATTGTTGGACAATGACTTGGTACCCATGGGCACTTGGTTGGGGATGGGGGGCCGTTCGGTGGTGTGCTTTGGATTGGGACTGTGGCTTCATTCAAGATGCCAACATCGTTTGCTTGAGGATCTCCGATGATGTTGGCGGCGAATGATGTGTCTGTCCGCCTTCGGAAGTGGAACAGCCCTGATGATCGGTGGCACTGGGCGTTGCAGGACATCAATCTCCAGTTCCATGAAGGAGATCGAGTGGGTGTGGTGGGACGGAATGGCAGCGGAAAAACAACCCTCTGTCGGGTGCTGGCCGGAATTCTTTCTCCCGCTAAAGGCTCGGTGGTTCGAGAAGGCAGTGTTGTCCCACTTCTGGGGTTCGGCGCCGCATTACAACCGGAGTTGTCGGGCAAACAAAATGCCAGATTGTTGGCGAGGCTCTTGGGAGCATCGTCTGAACAAGTGCCGAGGATTCTCGAGGATGTAGATCGTCAAACGGAGCTCGGGAACTGGCTCAACGAACCGGTCGTCCACTACTCCACGGGTATGCGGGCAAGGTTGGCTTTCGTGGTCGCTACGAGTATCTCGGCCGACGTGCTGTTGATCGACGAAGCCCTTGGTGCCG
>CALDQF010000148.1 GCA_937911845.1 uncultured Phycisphaera sp.
GCCAATGGTGGGACCGGCACGGATCAAAGCGGGCAAAACGCGGAGACCGTGACCTTCCCTTGGCAACGTGGAGGCCGAGGCAACGAGGAATACACCCCAGAGTCACCACTCATTGGGAAAGCACGGATCGTTCCCATCTCCCGACAAAACGCGCTTGCCGTGTTGGCCCCCCGCCCTCAAGAAGAGGCGTTGCGGGATCTCGTCACCTTTTTTGACCGACCCGGCCGTCAGGTTGAACTCTCGGTTGTGATCGCAGAAATCGAACTCAATGACGAGCTGAACCTTGGCTTGCGGATGAGTGCCACCGGCCTTGCGATTGAAAATGGCGACAACGCCCTCGCTCTTGGAGTGAACACCACCAATCCTGCGACCAAGGAGTTTGATGTCCTAGGGTTGTTTGACTCTGGCACACTCTCAGCTGAATTCAGTGCCGACACTGTGTTGCAAGCGTTAGCGCAAGTGACCAATGTTCGAGTGATGCAGAATCCCGTGGTCTTCACCGCGGACAACCAAGAGGCGTTCTTCTTTGATGGATCTGAATTCCCCTTTGCCAATCAGGTGATTGCCAACGCTGGCACTGCCGGCGGAACCCAGAGTTTCGAATACCGTTCTGTTGGCTTGGTCCTCAATGCCCGGCCACGTATCACTGCACAAAAAGATGTCGATATGGACATCCGTTTGGAACTTTCAAAGATCGGGCCAGCGATCAACGACGGTGGACCAACCGTTGATCGCCGTCAAACCACCACCAACATTGTGGTGAAGAATGGCCAAACCATCATTCTGTCTGGCTTGCTGAAAGAAGAAGAAACAACTTTGACCCGGAAGGTTCCCCTTCTGGGGGACATTCCAGTGTTCGGGGAACTGTTCACCAGTCGAGACAACACCGTGAATCGCAAAGAGATCATCGCCTTTGTCACCCCACGTGTGGTGGACAACCCCGACGAAAACGATCAGAACTTCCAGCAGGACTATCGAGATCGCTTGGAAGAAATGCGTGCCCCACTCGCCGAACAGCGTGAAGCCGCCGAAACCAGGGACGACACTGGCCGTGGCGTCGGGGAGCCCACCGGGGTTGGTACCGAGTGATCACGACTCGCCCGCCTCGCAAACTCTGTCTGCTACTAACCACCGGAATCTCGTTGTGGGGATGCGCCTCATCATCCTCAACCGTCGTCCAAGCCTCCGAACCAACTAAATTCGACCTTGAGGCCACGCCAACGACTTCGCAAGCTTTTCGAATTGCTGTGGAACCACGCGGTCAAACCGAATGGACCGGGGATCTTCCTGTGGTCTCACCCAAAGGTGATCGAATGGCCATGGCCGATCCCGATCGCCCGGGAGACGTGTTGATTCGATCCATCCCCAACAATCGACTGGACGATCCAATGATCCTTGGCCGGGTTCCCGGACCGATTCGATTTGGCCGGAGCGTTGACGACGTTGGGTTTGCTGTGATGGATGGTGAGCGAGTAGGTCGAGCGTCGTGGGTCGGCGGAACCGTGGAATGGTTCGCCGAGCAAAGTTCCAGCGATTTGGACTTGGGCCCAGACGACAGCATTGCATTCATCCAAAAAGGCGGCTTGGTGGTGCGTACCCCCACCGCCACGTTGCGACTGGAAGATGACACTGCAACTTGGCATGGGCCAAGATGGCAAGGGGCCAACGGCACCCTCTTTTGTTGGCGGGTGCGGGATGGTGCTCTGGATCTTGTTCGATTTCGGACTGATGTGGGAGATTCTGCCGCTCTGCGCCGAACCGCGCTCCCGCTCCGCATTGCCGAATCTGGTGGTTCGAAGGCCACCATTGCCACCACGAGCACCTTTCGACAATTTGATGCCACCGCTCCAGGCCCTGCCCGCTGCGTTTTTTGGGATCCGGCGCGTCAGCGGGTTCGCCTTTGGGAACCGCCCTACCCCATTTTCGATTTCCCACCAGGGGTGCTCGCGTTTGTGACCGATCCCAACGATCCAAGGTTCGGTATGAGCGTGCAGAGCACTGTCGTGCGCAGGGTTTCTCTGCTGACTCCTTCCAGTGGCGTTCCAATTTCTGGGGGCCTTCGTCTGCCATGTCCGATCCCCAATGGAGAATGGCTCTTGTTTGCCCCTGGCGATCAACAGATTTCGGTGGAATGTGCGATTCTTCAACCCTTAACCGACAGTGAATCATGAACAATCCAGACCCAGCAGAATTCAAGCCAGCCCTTCGATTTATGCCAATGCCAAGAGACACCAACGTCTATGGCACCATTTTCGGAGGGGTTATTCTTTCTTGGATTGACCAAGCAGGATTTGTGGAAGCACGACGGCATGCCAAGTGTCGATGGGTCACCGCCTCGATTGAACGGGTGGATTTTCGCTCGCCTGTCAAAGTGGGCGACCTTGTCCGGTTGCTCACGCGCCCCCGCCGTATCGGAACATCATCACTTGAAGTTGAAGTCAAAGTCGAAGCGGAACGGTGGGACAGCGGGGAGACTGCAGAAGTCACCACGGCCCGTCTGACCATGGTGGCGGTTGATGAACAAGGTCGACCCTTCCCATGGAATGGGACATGAATCGCCTCTCGATTGTGGTATTTGCTTCGGGACGCGGACGTACCTTGCGGAACCTCCTGCAACGCATCGAGGACGAATCACTCCCCCTTGAAGTCAAAGCACTGGTGGTGCATCGACCCTGCAACGCCGAACTAATCGCAGAATCGCATGACCTATCTGTGCACCACATCGATGCTGATGATTATGAATCGTGCCATCACCTTCTGAAAGAACTCGCCCCAGATCTCGTGGTCCTGGCGGGATGGATACGACCGTTCCCCACACCCGCGCCGGTTCCCGCCGTCAACATCCATCCCTCTCTTCTTCCCGAGTACGGCGGGCACGGCATGTATGGGAAACGCGTGCACGAGGCGGTCATTGCCGCCGCAGAGAAGATCAGCGGCTGCACGATCCATGTCGTGACTGAAAATTACGACGAAGGCCCCATTCTGGCCCAAATAAAGGTCCCTGTAGACCGAGGAGACACCGCTGAGATCTTGGCTGGCCGAGTATTCGAAGCCGAGTGCAAACTGCTGCCCAACACCTTGGTTGCCTTGGCCAACGGTGAAATCAGCATCACCGATGCCCTTCGAAAGATACGATAGAAGCATGGCGAAACCCGCAGGTATGAAAAGTCGATTCGTACGTGGGATTGCCGCGCTGCTTCCTACCCTTCTCACCATTTGGGTCGTCTCCACGGTTTGGCGATTTACCTTCGACACCATTGCGGCTCCGATCAACGCTTCGATCCGTGAAGCAGTGATCTGGACAGCTGATGTTCTCCCGCCTCTGCGAGATGCCTTTCAGCCCTCAGAAGAACAGATGGAACTGGCCAAGACCCGGGCGGCCACGCGAGGTGATGAGCCTCCGACCGCAACCGAACTGTTGACCGAGAACATTGACGATTGGTGGTCCAGCCAGTTTGGCTTGGATCTCATCGGATTGCTGGTGGCCCTTTTGGGCATTGCCTTGCTGGGGACCTTCCTCCAAGGCATGCTTGGGCGATGGGTGTGGCGTCGATTTGAAGTCTTTTTGGCTCGGCTGCCAATTGTTCGAGCGATTTATCCTTCCGCCAAACAACTGGTCGACTTTGTGCTGGGTGGTGGCGAAAGGGCCATGCAGTTTGAACGCCCCGTGGTCATCGAGTACCCACGTCCAGGTATTTGGAGTCTGGGATTTGCCACAGGTTCATCACTCCAGACGGTCCGCAACCTCACGCAAACCGAAATGGTGACCGTCTTCATTCCCAACAGCCCAACTCCGTTCACAGGATTCACGGTTAATCTGCCCAAGGCAGAAGTCCATGAAGCCAACATGACCGTGGATGAAGCCATCCGATTTACGATTTCCGGTGGTGTGATTGTTCCCGAAACCGAAAGTTCTGCCCCGCTTGGAGCCGAAAGTGCAGAAAGCAAACCTGCCTCGTAGCACCAAAGGAGAGGCGTCACCACTGGCACGCCATCAACCATGCAATTGACGAAACTTGTTGAAGACGGAGCCGTAGTGGCCTCACTCAATGCCTCAGAACGAGGCCCGGTGATCCGCGAACTCCTTGAAGGCTTGGCCGCTTCTGGTCGCATCGACGACAGTGCGGTTGACCCTTTGCACAATGCCGTCATGAAGCGTGAACGAAAAGGATCCACCGGATTTGGCCACGGGGTTGCCGTACCCCACGCCAAAACCCCCATGGTTGACAACATCAGAATCGCAGTGGGCCTGAGTGCGGATGGTGTCGAGTTCAATGCTCTTGATCGCCAACCAGTCTTTGCCTTCTTTCTCTTGTTGAGTCCCGAAGGTGAAGCAGAGCTTCACCTTGATGCCATGGAAACGGTCTTCGGACGACTCAGCGACGACGGGTTCCGTCGGTTTCTACGACAAGCCGACAGCGTGGAAGACGTCATGACGCTGATCAGCGAAAGCGATGCAGCGAGTTCAGGCTAAGAAATATGCCCACCCGGGTTGAAGCAACTGTCGACAATCCTCTCGGGCTGCACGCGCGGCCCGCGATGCTGCTTGCGCAAAAAGCCGGGGAATATTCTTCCGAAATCACCATTGGCCGAAAAGACCGAGAAGACACGGTTGACGCCAAATCCATCATGCATCTGCTCATGCTGGCCGCGACTCAAGGGACCACCCTAGAAATCACCGCGGAGGGGTCAGATGAGGCCGAGGCGGCCCGGGCATTGGCTGAACTTGTCCGAACCCGCTTTGAAGAGGACTAAGTGTCCAGATTTCACCAGCTACCACCCAAGCGAACCGGCCGGCCTTCGGCTGAACCCACCCGCTGCGGATAGAATTCTGACATGAATATGGAAGCCCCCGATTCCAACACTGAACTTGCCGCTGAGTCCCTTGAGCACCGACTGTTCATTGCATTAGCCGGTGGCACTCTCTTGCTGGTCTCGTGGCTTGCCGGAGTCTTCGGGCTTCACCCACAAGTCGTCCAAATTCCAGCCTTCCTCGGTGCATTGGTGCTCGCCGCGCCACTCCTGCAAGGCGCGATAAACGAACTGCGGTCCGGCCAAGCTTCCAGCGAATCATTGGCTTCATTGGCGGTGCTGGC
>CALDQF010000149.1 GCA_937911845.1 uncultured Phycisphaera sp.
AGACGACGCTGTTGCGGTTGATGACGGGGGCCCTGATACCCGATGCGGGAACCGTCAAGCGGGCGGTCGACCTGCGGGTGGTCACCTTCAGCCAGCACCGGGGCACGTTGGATCCCAACGATCAACTTTCGGCGGCCCTTGGGGCCAAAGACGACATGGTCGATTACCGCGGCAAGATGATTCATGTGGCCGGATGGGCAAAGCGGTTCCTGTTCGAGCCGGATCAACTGTCCACGAAAGTGAAATTGCTTTCCGGTGGGGAGCAGGCCCGGGTACTGATCGCCAACTTGATGCTCCAGCCGGCGGATGTGTTGCTGCTCGACGAACCCACCAACGATTTGGACATCCCTTCGCTTGAGGTTCTGGAAGACGCGCTTTTGGAATTCCCTGGGGCGTTGGTGTTGGTGACCCACGACCGGTTCCTCTTGGATCGGGTTTCAACTGAGTTCGTGGCCTTCTTGGGCGATGGCAGTGCCAAACCCTTTGCTTCTATGGCGCAGTGGCGTGCCGCGAAGCGTCAAGTCGATGCCCCCAGCGAAACGGTGACCAAACCCAAGGTCGCGGCCAAACCCAAACAACGCACCAAGAAGCTTTCGTACAACGAACAACGCGAGTTTGACGGCATGGAAGAAGCCATCTTGGTGGCAGAGGAAAAGGTCGAGGCGCTTCAGGCCGAATCCAACGACCCAAATGTGGCGAACAACCACGATCGCATGCCCACGGTGTGGGCCGACTTGGCGGCCGCGCAATCTGAGGTGGAGCGTTTGTACGCCCGGTGGAGCGAGCTTGAAGGCCAGCAGGGCTGATCAGTCTTCGTTGTCGGTGCCCGAGGGCAAGCTTGGCGCGATAGAAACTTGATCGGGGGTGCTGTGCTCGCCTTCGGAGACCCCAAGTTCACTGAGCTTGCGTGAGGTGACCAGCAATCGGCTGTCCAAAGAAGACACCGATTTGTTGTACGCGTCGGTCGCGCTTTTGAGTTCTTTGCCCACTTTGCCCAAGTGCCCCACAAACGTCCCAATGCGGTCGTGCAGTTCCTTCCCGAGGTCGGCAATTTTCTTGGCGTTGTCGGCCAGCGCTTCTTGTCGCCATCCGTAGGCCGCGGTACGCAGCAAACCAATCAACAGTGTGGGGGTAGCAATCAACACTTTGTTTTCGAGGGCGTCGGCGTGCATGGTTGGTTTGCGTTCCATGGCGGCCGTGAGTGCGGACTCCACCGGGATGAACATCACCACGACTTCGGGAGAGTGGTCGAGGCTGTCCCAGTACGCTTTTTTGGCCAATTCCTTCCACCGGTCTTGGACCGCTTTGACGTGGCGATCGAGCAATTCTTCACGCTGATCGTCATTCTCCATCGCATCCAAATACGAGGAAAGAGGAACTTTCGAGTCTACCGCAATCGATCCTCCGCCCGGCAAGTGCACCACCATGTCCGGACGGTGTGCTCCCGATTCAGTTTCGGTGTGGGTTTGGGTGCTGAAGTCGCAGTGTTCGGTCATGCCCGCCATTTCCACGATGCGCTGCAACTGCACCTCTCCCCAGCGGCCGCGTTGATCGGGACGTTTCAAGGCGCTTTCGAGTTGCTTGGTCTCGTTTTGCAATGCGGTGTTGGAGGCAAGCACGGTTTTCATGAGTTCACCGATTTCACCAAATTGCTTGGTTCGCTCTTTCGCGAGAGATTGCACCAATTCTTCCTGTTTGGTGAGTTGTTCCCGAAGGGGCTTCATGCGTTCTTCAGCTTGCTCGTTGAAGATTTTGTTGTTGTCCTGCAGGGCTTTTCGACTGGCGGCATCAAAGCTTTCGTGCAACTTGGTCTGCATTTCTTCCAGCAATGCCTTTTGCTCGGCAAACTTTTCTTGCAGGCCACGTTCTCGTTCGGTCAGCGTGGCCAATTCTTCTCGCGCTTTGTCCAAACGGGTGCGTTCCGCCTTCAGATCCCCTTTGGCCGTACTCAGTTCGGTGCGAAGCACATCAACTCCGCCATCGCTGACCGGCCCAGGGGCGGCAGACTGCTTGGGCTTGGTGAGATGCACCACGCCCGCGCCGAGCGCGACGCCGACGACAATTCCAACAATCAAGCTCATGGGTTCCATGGGATGGAGTGTACGGGGCTCCCGAACGGGCTAGGCTTTCCTTTCCTTAAGGAGACATGCCATGCCCCCAAAATCTTCACAGATGGTGCCCCTCGGTACGCTCGCCCCAGACTTCACCCTTCCGGATGGATCGGGCACCGAGCACACGCTTGCTGGCGTCCAAGGCTCAAAAGGCACTCTGGTCATTTTCATGTGCAACCACTGCCCGTTCGTCGTGCACATTGCCGAGGAACTGGCCCGGCTGGGACAGGACTATCCCAGCCAAGGGATTGGCATCGTTGGCATCAGCGCGAACGACGTGGTGAATTATCCCGATGACGGGCCGGACAAAATGGTGGAGACCTCGAAGGCTTGGGGGCTCTCGTTCCCGTACCTCTATGACGAATCGCAAGAAGTGGCCAAAGCCTACGGGGCCGAGTGCACCCCGGATTTCTTCGTCTTCGATTCCACCAACGCCTTGGTCTACCGCGGACAACTTGATGCCAGCAGGCCTGATTCCGGTACGAAACCCGACGGCGCGGACCTTCGGGCGGCCCTGCATGCGTTGATTGCTGGTCATCCGGTGACGCAAGAGCAAGTGCCCAGCATTGGCTGCGGCATCAAATGGAAGGCCTGATGGCATGATTCCCTCTGCTGATTTGTGGCTGGCGCCGTTGACCCGCTTGCGGGCCGATCTTCCCGGCAATGTGCCCGGCCCCCACGCCGCCGAGTACTACGCGCAGCGATCGGGTCCTGAAGGTGCAGGAGTTTTGTTGACCGAAGCCACCCCGGTCTGTCCCGAGGGGCATGGGTACTACCGAACCCCCGGCCTTCATACCGAAGAGCAAGCGGAAGCCTGGAAGCCCGTCACCCAAGCGGTGCACGACGCGGGCTCGCAGATCTTCTGTCAACTGTGGCACGTGGGTCGAATGAGTCACGTGGATTTGCAACCGGGCGGTGGTGCTCCGGTTTCTTCCACCAACACCGCGGCGCCGCGGCACGTGGTGGTCGGTCCTGATTACAAGCGGGTGAAATGCTCGCCACCCCGTGCCCTGGCCACCGATGAGATTGCCGGCGTGGTGGCGTCGTACCGAAGAGCGTGCGAACTGGCCGAGGTGGCCGGTTTTGATGGCGTCCAAATTCACGGGGCCAATGGGTATTTGGTGGAACAATTTCTTCGCTCGGGCATCAACGACCGCACCGATGCTTACGGCGGATCCCTTGAGAACCGCATGCGGTTTGCGCTGGAAGTGACCGATGCGGCCATCTCGGTTTTGGGCGCCGACCGGGTGGGGTTCCGGGTGTCTCCGATCTACGCCGACGTCAAAGAAGACCGGGGCGAGCCTGATGTCATGGGCACCTACGGGGCCCTGGCGGATGCCCTGGCGGAACGGAATCTGCACCACCTCGATGTGGTGGAAAGCTTTGTGGTCGGTGAGCGTGAGCCGGGACTCGATGCCATCTGCGCTCGATTGCGGCAGGCCTTCTATGGTCAAGACGGCCAGCGCCGGTACGTGGCGGGGGGAGGCATGACGGTGGAGGACGCCAAAGCTGCCTACGCCTCAGGCCGTTGCGATGCGGTCATGTTTGGTCGGCTGCTGATTGCCAACCCAGACCTGGGCCGACGGATCCGAGAAGATCTGCCTCTGGCGGAACCCGAGGAGTCCACCTTTTATGGCGGCGGTTCTGAGGGATACACCGACTACCCCCGGTACGCAGACGCGTAACATAGAGACATGCCCACTTATGTCTACCAGTGCATTGAGGATGATGGCTCCGAAGGAGAGATCTTCGAAGTCGTGCAGCCGATGAGCGCCGATCCTCTTACGGAGCATCCAGAAACCGGACAGGCGTGCCGCCGCATCCCTGCTCGACCCACCATCTTGGGCGACTGGTCCGACCACGCCACGGCGCAGAAGCTTTCGGACAAGAACCTCGATCGACTTGGTTTCACCAAGTACCAAAAGGCGGGGGATGGTTTGTACGAGAAGAAAGCGGGCAAAGGGCCCAACCAAATCATCAACGAGTGAACCACGCCTCGTAGCGTTGCCCACGACCGGAGCGATCGGTGCGGACCGCGCCCAATTGTTCGTAGCTGATGGTGATGGGCTTGGGTGCAGCTGCTTCATCCCCTGATTTCTGCTGCTCGGTGTTGATTCCGGCAAACTGGCCAATGGTGCGCACACTGGTATCCATGTCTTGCACCATGGATTCGTAGGAGACTTCAAGCCACTGTTCCTTGGGCACTTGGCTTGACCAATGGGACATCAAATCGTTGTGCAATGCCGCGTATTGACGCAACCGCTCGGGGGAGGTGGTCCACGGGTGTAATCGTGCGGGCAGTGGCTCGGCGAAGCACGACAACAACGTGTCGGCTTGATCCCGGCACAAATGGATGAAGCGGGCGTTGGGCAATACGTGCAGGATGAAGGGCAGCACCAAGTGGTTAAAGAGATTTTTGTCCACAAAGGTGGTGGTACCTCCTGGTTCGGACCACCATCCTTCTGGCCGAGGTGTTTGTTGAAGTTGTGCGGCACCTTTGGGCCAACCTCCGGGGAGGGCATGCGCCGCTCGCAGCAGGCTCGAATCTTCACCAAGGGCGGTGACACCATGCCGCGAAGCAAGTTTGGATTCCAACAACGTGGACCCGCAGCGGGGGAGCCCAACCACAAAGACCGGGTTGGCCACGCACGGTGTTGGTCCGGGGTCCACGGGGATGGCTTTGATGGCTTCGAACGTGCGTTTTGTTTTTTCTGGATCCCAAGATGGCTCCAGCAGCGTGTTGGCGTTGGTCCACGCCGACCACGCGCCTTCATGATCACCCTCAGCGTCGAGGATCCTCCCGATGCGAAACCACAGTCGCTTTTGCACGACGGGTTGGGTGGTGTGCGGCAGAGCCTCTTGAAGAATGTTCAGGGCCCGTTTGGGTTGCCCGGCTCGATCCAGTGCCACCGAAGCGGCGTACGCAAATTGCCCGTCGTGCAGAAAATCGGTTTGTGCTTCCACCACCGCCACCGCCAGTGAAACCTCCACCATATCCTTCAGGTGAAGTTCCGTTACCACCTGTTCCACGAGGAGCAGGTCCAGAACCAGGTACTAAACCATCACCTGGTTCACCTGTTGACCAAATTCTACCACCTTTTCCACCTACAAGACCACCTTCTCCGATTGACCCACTTCCCAGAGAACTACTTCTTGATTGACCATTAAATGAACCTATCGTATCTGGATTAGTTGTAGGATGTGAAGCTGCATGACAACCACTTGTACCGCCACCGCCACCGCCACCACCGATTAATACACCTTTAGGAAACATTGCATTATCACTATTAGCTGATGGTGGTGCATAGAAAAATGCCGAACCAGCACCAGCAGTGCCAGTATCATTACTATCAACACCAGGTGATCCTCCACAACCAGTCGCACCTCTTCCACCTCTATCATTAGTTGTACTACCTGTATTACCTCTTGATCCGACGATACATTTATATGAAGAACCACCTTCTATCTCAATTAATGCATCAACAACTCCTCCACGTCCTCTACCACCGTAACCAGAAGGATGTCCTGCACCTGAACCTATAACGATTACTCTTGCTTTTGTTGTATTACTTGGTGCTGTCCAAGTTGTGTTACCATCAGATATTGGGAGATTACTAGGACTGCCTGGCCAAGTTGATGTAAAAACTGTCGTAGATCCTGTTGGTGAAGGGTAATCTGATTTAGTATTCGGTGCTGTATCACCTAAACTTTGCCATCCAGCGGGGTTATAATATTGTAATAAATTATTATCAGTATTATAAATCAAATGTCCATTGACATTACTAAGTGAGTTTCTATCTGAGGTACTAATGTTGCCAACCTCAATTCTGTTTCCGTGTAATTTAGACATCTTTAACCCTTAAGATCCTCAATTTCTTTTCTCATTCTATTTATTATCTCATTCTGTTCTTTTATTGCTTCGATTAAAACAGCAGTCATATTACCATATGAAACTGTCTTTGTTTCATCTCCATGAACAAGTTCTGGAATTACTTTCTCAACTTCTTGT
>CALDQF010000150.1 GCA_937911845.1 uncultured Phycisphaera sp.
CCCCTTGAACTGAAGATCAATGGTGTGGTGGTTGATCCAAGTTTGAATTTCCCATCCACCGCCGGCTGGTCGGACTGGCAATTGGTGTCCACTCAAGTTCCTTTCGTTGCTGGTGACAACACAGTTCGGATCACGGCTATCGGCCAAAGTGGTGCCAACTTTGACTCTCTGGTCGTGGGTGAATCCACTTCTCAACCAGGACCCGGAGGAGACAACCCCATCACCACGGTGCCAACTTTTGTGCACAAGCGTCCAATGGTCTCATGGTTGCATACGTACTTCGGTACGCCACGCGCCGAAGTCCCGCTGTACGACGCTGCCGGGAACGCCATCGTCACGATGGTTGGTGCGAGCGGATCCCCAGTCTCAGGTGAACCATTTGCCGGCAACTGCGCTGGAGGTGTGAGCTTCTCCATGGGTGACCTATACCCAGAGTCGTATCGAGGAAGCTGCTTCATTGCGGACCACATCTCCGGTTGGATCCGGGTGCTCCGCGAAGATGACGATGGCAACTTGGTTTCCGTGGAAGAATTCCGCACCGACATGGGCAACATCGCGGGTTTGTTTGACAACCCTTATACCGACGAAATGTGGCATATCCGCTGGCCGGATTACATGACCGCTTGGAAATACTCTCCTTCAGGTAATCAGCCCCCAGTTGCGGTGGCCAATCTCGATGTCCAGTGGGGAACTAGCCCATTGGTGGTCAACTTTGAAGGGTCCAGTTCTTACGACCCCAACGGCGGTGTCCTGTACTGGGAGTGGGACTTCGGCGATGGAACAACCGACGGCTATCCCGACGGGACCCACATCTTCCTTGGTTCCACACCCGGAGAACCAGAGACGTTCGACGTCACGTTCCGGGTCAGTGATCCTGGTGGCTTAAGCGATGAGAAGACGTTCCAGGTCGTGGTGAACGACTCACCGCCAAGCCTGCAAATTCTCGAACCTGTGAATTTGCAGCCTTATCGCATTGACACCCAGACGGAAGTTCCCTTCCGTTCGG
>CALDQF010000151.1 GCA_937911845.1 uncultured Phycisphaera sp.
GTGATCCGTCCGGCTGCTCATCGATTCGGGATTGTGGTCGGGGACTCGACCCAGCCAAGAGTGGCTCGGGCTTTGTGGAAGTTGGCTCAACATCGGCGGTGGTCCTCGGCACCAGTGCTGATCCCTCCGGGACAACGATCCGGTCGCAAGGCAAGAAAGATTGCCAGGAGGATCCAAGTGAGCCGGGTGGTTGGATCCTGGGTGTTATCCGACCGCTACCGGGGGCACCGGGACGGTGATGCGAAGACTGTTGATCACCTCCAGAGGTTAGGAGAGGCCAAAAGTCTGGTGACTGGTCGATTTCATCAAGTGTGTATGGCGTTGGCGCTTGGCACTCCATTTCTTGCGGTGAGATCCAACACGGCAAAAATCGAAGCGCTTTGCCGCGATGCTGGATTGGATCCGACGCACCGGATGGTTGAACCTGAAGAAATCCCCATCGTCCAAAGCGTGCCTCCATTCAGTGCTCAAGAACAGAAGTGTCTTGATGATTGGCGCAGCGGGTTGCATCCACAGTGGACTCGTTTGCGTGATTGGATTTTGTCGTGACGGGTCTCAAACGAGTTCTGGTCGTCCTTGATGACAAGTCGGGCCACCGATCCAAAGCCGAAGGCGTGGTCAATGCACTTCAAAGACGATTGAACTTTGAAGTTTGTGCTTGGACGCCATCTCCAACGACGTTTGCGATTGGAAAGGCCTTACGGAGCACGGTTCCTCAGCTCTGTCCCGTGTTGGTCCCTTCGCGATTTAAATCGGTTGATCTCGTGGTTGGATCTGGCGGGAACACATTGGCCCACACGTTCGGGGCCATGAAGTCTCTGAATGCCAAGGGTCTCTTTGTGGGGTCGACCCGAGGTCTTGAGAGATATGACTTGCAGTCGGTCCATGCAGACCCAATGCGGGACTACGGCCATTTCTTTCCGGCGTTGCCTCCAAAGTTTGACGTCAACTCACTGTCTGAGTCTTGGTTGTCATTTGTCAGGGATATGGGTCTTTCTCCGAACGAGGCGCTTGATGTTCTTTTGTTTGGTGGAGATGGATCGGGTTGCACTTGGAGGCCTGCTGATGTGCAGTCGATCCTCGAGTTGATCAAATCATCATTTGAACAAACGGGGCGTAGATGGTTGCTCTCGACTTCGAGACGAACACCATTGTGGTTGGAGCGAGAATTGCGGAGCAACGTTCCAGAATCAGCCATCGCTGATGCGTGTTGGTTTGGTCAGGGTGATCGGCGAAAAATTGTTCAGGCGTATTTGGGGGCGGCAAACCGGGTGTTCGTGTCGATGGACTCTGCCACCATGATGCATGAGGCTCTTTTTTCAGGTCGTCCAGTATCGATTGTTGGTGACCTCAATCGGATTGCCAGCAGTTCTCACCGAGCTTCGGTCGATGGACTTTTTCAGGCCGGTCTGCTTGCCCAGGATCCTATTGATCCAGAAACGTATCTTGACGCTGTGGCCGATCACCTTCTTCGCACAATGGGTCTGTCTGGTGCCGGATCGTCAAAGCGGTAACCCATGGTCTCAATCTCAAACGCGAAGTGCTTGGCGACGGCATCCTTGGTGTCTTGGTCGTACCAATCTCGATAGTCCCCGCGGGATCGCCCCGACTTGGTTTTCTCTCTTGGGAGGCTGCCAATTGATGGGGCTCCAATTTCTTGCAGGACTTCGTGAAGTTTTTCTTCGACATCCCGATGGTCAAGCACGCAGGAAACGA
>CALDQF010000152.1 GCA_937911845.1 uncultured Phycisphaera sp.
GTCGTCAATTTCAGGTTGGTCTTGAATGCCAACGCGGTGGAACTTCACCATGTCTTTCAGCATCAACCAAACGCGAAGCGAGAATAAATTCCTGCGATTGGCAAACAATCCACCCAGACCGGTGGATTCCCATTCCAAACCGGTCTGCGGGCGACGTACGGAGAAGGACATTGCTGAAGGAATGGTGTTGACCCCAAGCTCATCGAGCAGCTCCATGAAGGTTGGGTAGTTGTCTCGATTGCAGACAATGAAGCCCGTGTCGATGGCAAGGGATCCTTTTGGATCTTCAACATCGAACGTGTCCGCGTGCCCACCGGGTCGAGAATCGGCTTCGAACAAGGTCAAATCTGCATGGTTTCGCAGGCGATACCCGGCAGTCATTCCGGCGATTCCTGTGCCCACAATGGCTATGCGAGGCTTCACGCGGGGGACTGGATGCGTTGCTTCTGGATGTGTTCAGGCACACCCTTAAAGTTCTTGACCAGACCCACTGCTTTCATCGCGCAAAGTATCCACCACGTAGGGTCCAATTCCCACCAGCGGAATCCTTGCCGCACGGTGGCCGGGTAGTGATGGTGGTTGTTGTGCCAACCTTCTCCAAGGGTGATCAACGCCAAAAAGAAGTTGTTCCGCGAGTCATCCTTGGTTTGGTAGTCGCGACGCCCCCAGACATGGGCGAGTGAGTTGATCGTGTAGGTTCCGTGGTAGCAAAGCACCGTTGAAACAAAGAAGCCCCAAACCAAAGCTTGGCCAACAGTTAAGCCGAGACTCGGAAAGAACGCCGCCGCGAGATATCCAGCTCCCAGCATGAGGAACGCGGTGGCTATGGCAGGGACGTGATGATTTCGGTCCAGCCAAACCAACTCTGGGAATTTCATCCAATCTTTGACCAGGCGCACTCGTACAGGAGCTGCTTCTTTGCAGAGAAACCAGCCACAGTGGGATTTCCAAAATCCGTGCTGCTTTGGTGAGTGGGGGTCAAGATGGGTATCAGAATGCGAGTGGTGGTCGCGATGGTGGGCGGCCCACCAGATGGGCCCACGCTGGACTGCGGAGGTGCCCAGAAGCCCCATGAGAAATTGAACGGGGCGGTTTGCGCTAAATGTTTTATGGCTGAAGTAGCGGTGGTAAAAGCCGGTGATTGCGAACATGCGGATGATGTACATCCCCAAGCACAAGGCCAACGCTGCCCAAGAGAATCCCACCCAGAAAACCGCCACACACGCCACATGCAGAAGGATGTACGGGATCGTTTCCACCCACCGGATGCGCCATTTGGTGACGTCTGGTTCATGGTCCGCTTCTTCAATGAAATGATTGGCCATAGAACGGCATGCTAGGCCACAAGGCCCATCAAAGTGCCTAGAGTCAAACGTGTCAGTGAACGTTATTGACCTGTTGTTGGCGGCGGCCTTGGCGGGCCTCTCATGGACCTGCTCCGTGGTTCATTACCCTCTCCTTTCCGACCTGCACCAAATTGGCGCGGGTTCGATTCACTTCCAGCGGCACATCAATCGTATCTTCCCGCTTGTGGGAATCCTTATGGCAGCTGAACTTATGATTGTCGCCTGGTTGTGCTGGGTCGACGGATCAACGAGAAATGTGGCCTCCCTGGGCCTGGTTTTGCTGATCTGGGCTGTGACGGGGCTGTTCGCTGCTCCGGTTCACCAACTTCTCGTGGAAGAACGAGCAACGCCCCAGGATATTGCCAAGCTTTTTCGAGCCCATCATTTTAGGACTGGCTGCTGGACTTTTCGATGCGGCCTCGTGGCGATCGGGAGTTCGGTGTGACCCACAAAAAACCTGAGAACCTGTCTGATGGACAACATCGCTTCACGCTGCTTTATGACGGCGAATGCCCGTTGTGCCGCAGGGAAATTGAATGGTTCTGTCGACGAGATCCAGAGGCCATGCATGTGGTGGACATTTCGGTAAATGGCTTTGACAGCAATGCCTATGGGCTGGACCAGGATGACGTGCACCGTGAACTTCACGGAATCAAGCCGGACGGCACGGTCACGGTTGGCATGGATTCCGTCCGGGAGGCGTACCGAGTCATCGGGCTGGGGTTCATGGTGTCGTTCACCGCGTACTGGCCGTTCCGTCCAATCACAGATTGGATGTACCGACGATTTGCGGCGAACCGGCTGAAGGTCGGCACTTGGCTGGGTCGCGCAAACTGCGACGAAAACAACTGTCAGCCACCCTCGAAGCCCCCCAAAGACTGAATTCGACATAACACGCATTATGGGACCGGGCAGGGGGGAGGCTACTCAAGAACGCTTGCGACGAGGCTGTCGATCCGCCGTGAGGCAATCTGGGCTTCCGCTGCTCCCAAGTGCCACCGAATCTGCTCAGTCACGGCACTCGGCTCTTCTGGCGGCGCTGCCGGTGAAAGTCCACGAGCCACGGCCGGAAGAAGTTCCCGATACGACAGGCCAGTTGGCACCCAAGGCAAGCAGCCAGCAAACATGGCCTCAACCACAGAAAGTCCGAAGAATTCATGTCGGGCCGTGGAACAAACCCAATCTGCAGATCCAAGAATAGATTCGTACGTGCTGCGACTGGGATACTCGTCAAAGACAATTGATTCGGCAAATTCGGACCGGAATATTTCGATTGCTTCAGGGACGCGATCAAATCGCTCCCCTAGCAAAGCCCACCGAATGGGGACGTTCCGATGGGATCTTGCGAGTTCAAGCAACTGATCTGGGCCTTTGTCGTGCTCGTGACGATGTGGCCACACCACCAACGGTGCTCCCTGATTTTCAATCGGGGACGGAACTTCAGGAGTCGGCACTTCAACCGGGCACCAAGCGACATTGCTGCGCTTTCGAATCCGTTCTTCAAGATCATCGAAAGGGATGCCCCGACATGGCTCGAGCACCTTGGCAATGCCGTCTAGAAATGACTCCAAATTCCAACGACTGTTCCAAAGGACAAGATCCGCTGAGAAAACCGAGTTCAGGTTTGTCAGAGCAAAATGAATATCCCGTTGGTCTGGCTCTCGAACGGGATCAATAGGGTACTCAACTTGATTTTCATGCATGTACAGCACGGTGGGAACACGCTTGCCAAATCTGGTTTCAATTTGAACCCGCGACATGGCGACGTCAAGGAGGCTGGTGCAGAAAATGGCATCGGGCATGGGGCAGCTGCCCAAGGGGAGAAGCCCCCCGACCCTCATGGCCCACTTCCAAGGTGTGGCATCGTTCGTTATCCAATGCCAATGGTGTTCACTGTGACGGGTCAAAAGTTCTCGAAAATGAAGATGAGACCCTCTGTCGAACGATTCCATGGCAAGGATTTGCATGATTCACATGGTAGATTGCACATTCCCCGAGGATCATCATGACGCAACCCCCAGGCCCATTGTGTGCTCTTTTTCGCCGCCACCTCCGTGATGTGGGCTTGAAGTACACA
>CALDQF010000153.1 GCA_937911845.1 uncultured Phycisphaera sp.
CGGGCGATGGAAGTGGTCACGGTCCCACCACCGCCACCGCCCCCCATGGACGAGCCCGCCGAGCCCGAACCTGAACCCGAGCCGGAGCCGCCCCAAATGGACTCCACCCCCGAGCCACTCGACATCAGCCAGTTGGAGGTCATGCTGAATCCCGGATTTGGCGATTTCTTGGGCGGTGATTTTGGTGTCCAGTTGAAGAGTGCCATGGCCAGCAGCGAGGAGATGAATGAAATCTTCTCCTCGTCGGAACTTGACCAGAAGGCTCGCCGGTTGACTGTGGTGCAGCCACGTCTTACCTCCACGTTGCTGCGTCAAACACCGGCCACGGTGGTCCTGATTTTTATTGTTGATGAAAATGGTCGGGTCCAAGATCCCAAAGTCCAGCGCACCACGAACACCTCATTCGATCGCTCGGCACTCGCTGCCATTAGGCAATGGAAATTCGAGCCCGCCAAGGTCCAAGGTCGTGCCGTTTCCAGTCGTCTCCGCCAGTCGTTCTCTTTTGAGAACAACAACTAAGCATCGTTCCGTGCAGGAATTCCTTCCATGATTTCAATGTTTACCGTCAGTTTTGGTTTTCTGGTCTCGGCCGCCTGTGGTCAACTTCCTACGAAGAGTGACCAGGGGTTCCAGCAAGATGTCCTGCAGCGTGTCTTTGCTTCACCGGGATTCGCCGAGCGATTTGCCGAAAGCTACTTGGCTGAGAATGATGTTGTCCCCGCCGTCTCCGCGGACGAGCAGTTGGTGGTACAGGAAGTGCAGCAGCTTCTTTCTGAAGACAACCGTGATGAGGCGGAGGCACTCCTCAAGGAAAATCTTGGTTTGGCGTCCAGTGCGGTCTACGACTACCTCTTGGCGAATCTGTACTTCCAAGACGAGAAGCTTGATTTGGCGGCTGTCACGTATGAATCAGCCACACGGAAGTGGCCTCGCTATCGGCAGGCGTGGCAGAACCTCGGGATTGTTCAAATCAAGCGGGGGGAATTTTCCCAAGCCATCCCAGCATTTGTCAAAGTGATCGAGATGGGCGGCGGAACGGCCATTTGCTACGGCTTGCTTGGATTTGCCCATTCAAGCGAGGGCCACCATCTCTCGGCTGAATCGGCTTTTCGCATGGCCATCCTTCTTGACCCATCAACCAAAGATTGGCAAATGGGATTGGCCCGAGCGTTCTTTGATTTAAAGCGCTGGGACGATGCCATCGCGCTCACGGGCAACATGCTCGAGAGTGACCCCGATTCATCACAGTTGTGGATCTTGCAAGCCAACGCCTACATCGGTCTCGAGAAACCCATGAAGGCCGCCGAGAATTTTGAAATTGTCGATCGTCTGGGCAAGGCCACATCTGATTCTTTGATGCTTCTGGGTGACATCTATCTCAACAGCGAACTTTTTGCCCCTGCGGTGGATGTGTATCTCCGGGTGTTGGAAGGGGAGGGGCCGGACCTCGGCCGGTTGATCCGAAGTGCCAAGATTCTCTCGGCTCGCAATGCCAATGAACAGTCCAAGCGTTTGCTGGGTGCCGTTCAGGCCGAGATTGGACAGGAGGAGACGGATCCTGAACTGAACAAAGAAGTTCTTCGTCTTTCCGCCCGTATTGCGTCGGCGGAAGGCGAAGGTGATTTGCAAGCGCGGATCCTCAAGCAGATCGTTGATCTTGACCCATTGGATGGTGATGCCTTGCTGCTCCTAGGGCGTCATGCGGTTCGAACATCTAATGATGCGCAAGCGATCTTCTACTTTGAGCGTGCGATGGCGGTCGATGCTTCTGAGGCCGATGCAAATCTCGAGCTGGGTAAGTTGTTGTCGGCCCAAGGCAAGTATTCGGAAGCGCTTCCCATGCTCCGACGGGCCCAGCAAATCAATCCCCGTGAGCCTGTTCAGAGGTTCTTGGAGCAGATCGAGAAGAGGGCTGGCCGTGGCGGCTGACAATTCTTGAGTGCCAAGTCGCACCAGTTCCTGTTGGACGTTGCCGTTCGATGGCCCAAACTCCATAGGGTGCTGGAGGCCGTGGGTCCGATTCATCGCCAAGCACGGCGTGATTTGCCTTTGCCCGAATCGCTGTGTCGTGCTGTCGCCGGCCAGCAACTCTCCGTGGCCGCCGCCCACACCATCTGGTCCCGATTTGAAGCGTTCCGAGGTCGTCGCGATTTGGTGCCATTCTTAGCGCGGGTGACTGATCTGGATCTTCGCGGCTGTGGCCTGTCATTTGCCAAAATTCGGTCCATTCGCGCGATTGGACAGGCTGCGGAACGTGGTCAGCTGGAATCCGGTCGCCTCATGCGCATGGGCCATGGTGAACGCACGGCCTGCCTCACCGAGATCCCTGGAGTGGGCCCCTGGACTGCCGACATGATTGGAATTTTTTATTGCGGTGACACGGATATCTGGCCGGACGGCGATTTGGTGGCTCGTCGAACTTTGCAGAACCTGGTGGGGAAGAGGTCTAGGACTGTTCGTGTGGCCTCAACGTTCTCTCCTTGGCGATCACGGCTTGCCATGGCCATGTGGAGGTCGGTTGATGCCGGAGGGTTGTAAGGGTGGAGAGGCTCAGAGTTATCCCTCTTTGAGCGACTCTTGAAGTTCGGCAAGGTGTCTCTCGTATGGCTTCCATCTTCCCATTGAAGAGGTGTAAATAGGCTGGTTGACTTGCGCGTAACTTAGAGTGAGTACCAAGTTTTTCTTTTTGTGGAATTCAAGGCAGTTTTCATCCCACTCTAGGTCAAGATGAGAAATCAGTTGCCGAGCAGTCGCCTCCGGTGTTTTTAAGATTTGCTCGTATTCAACTTCTAAAATTGAGTCTGAAAATGTCTTCACCCAGTGGTCCATCAATTTTTTGATGTGACGATATACAAAGCCAATATCACGAAGTTTATTGGTGTATGCGTATGGAAATTTTCTGGTGTTGAAGGAATTGCTGAACACCGAGAGTCCAATGTCCATGGGATCTCGATGAATAAAAATGAACTTCGCTTTCGGGTACATCTGGTGGAGCAGGCCCACGTGCCAATAGTTCTCCAGGCTTTTATTTATCACCCGACTGAAGTTGCCTTTGTTGATTCTGGCTAGATCTCCAAGGTGATCTGCAGCCAGGGCGCTCAACTTATTCGCATCCAATTCCAGGAGGCAGTCAGGCATCTTTTCTTGCGACTGAATCTTTTTAGGCAATGATGATGCGAGGACCTCGATGTGGCGAATTTCACCGACGTTTAGCGTTTTCCTGTGAGATCCGACGATTTGTTCCACCAGAGTTGTTCCTGAACGAGGCATGCCAATGATAAAAACTGGCAGACAACTCTTGGACGTACTTTGAGGAAGAGGACTTGGACGTGATGATGAGTAGATGTCGATGAGTTTGTGGATTCGATGTGCGAATTCTTGCCGATCGAATTGAACGGTCTCGTCACGATTCGCTTTGATCCATGAGATCATGGCCTTATCCACTTCCCCCAATTTGTCGAGCGCTCGACCTTGAATCATTGCAGCTTCGTGATAAAGCTTGTTTTCTTCTGGGACTCGGTCCAGTATTTTTTGCGACCAATCTATTGCTAACGAATATTCACGAGCGTTTAGATGAAGAAGGCTCATTCCTCGTAGTGCCGATTCATACAAGGGGCTGGTATCAGGGATCTTCTGCAGGTCTTCCTTCGCTTTCTCGATCCTGCCGAGTCGCTCAAGAAGATACCCACGTGTTAAAGCTGCCTCCTCATGGTCTGGCTTTTGGTGCAGGGCGGCTGAAAGTTTGGCAATGCCTAATTCCGTATCCCCAAGTTCAACATCTACCTTTGCCAGCGATACGAGTATCCCTGGGTTGTTTGGCACGAGGTTCAGCGCGGCTTGAAGTTCCTTTTTGGCCATCTCAAATAGTCCGCCCATTGTTAGGCATCGCCCTTTGAGGTGGCGTGCATTCACATCTTTTGATTGCACGCTGAGGCACTCGTCGCAAAGTTTCAGGGCTTGAAGAAAATCTCCCTTTTGAAACGCTTCGGCAGCCAGCCTTAGGTTTGGTGTTGATGTTGTGAAGGCTTTTCGCGACATGTCTTTCATCTTATCTTCGGATCAATTTCACCTGAAAATCGACGAACTGATTTTTTGTTTCCAATGTTGTTCATGACAACCTCGGCCATTTTTATGTTTGTGTTTGTCAAATTGTTCGATTCGTCGGGATGTTTGTACTACTTTGGTCGTAGAAATGACCATGACTTGTCTCACCCTGCTGCTGACCTTCTCCTTTTTTGGTGATCCTCCTGTCGAATCTCTAGAGAACAACACCTCTATTGAAATCACTCAATCTTGGCCTCAGGAACCCGCGGGATGGACGTACCCCATCGCGGTTTCTGTTCCCGATGGGGAAGTGCCAGCCGGAGGGTTCCCGGTCTGTATTTTGTTGCACGGCAACGGTGGAACTGGTTCGCCCATGTTGAACCAATTCCGTACCGTTTTGCCCGGCCATGCTTTGGTCGCGCCCACCGGCTACCTGAACAGTTGGAACATCTGTGCAGAAGGAAGCGATGCTCCAGATTGGGACATGCTTCGAACCTTGGTTGAACGATTGGCCAAGTATGAGAATGTCAATCCTGGTCGCTTGCAGCTCTTGGGGATCTCCAACGGAGCGGCCTTGGTGAATACCGCATTCGTCCTTGATCCGCCTTTGCCGGTTGAAGCGTACGTTGCCGTGGTTTCTCATTTCAACGTGGCCCAGTACCACGAAGGTTCTTTCCACCGTCCTGAAACTGAAACCGATCCCGATCAAACTTGGTGCGGCTATTCATCATCAGTCACTCCACCTGCCAACCGCCGGTATCTCAGCATGAGCAACGTCAATGATGGTGTGATCCCTTATGACGGTGGGGCCTCACCGGTGGGAGTGACATTCCTTGCCGCAACAGACGCCATTTACAGGGTTGCACAAAGCCAAGGCTTTACCGGTGACCCTCTTTCTGGCGCACAGCCCCAAGTTCCTGGTGAACCAATCTGGGAATACATCTATCTCGACGGCCAAGTTACACATCTTCGGGGTTTGGCCCAACATGGAATGACTCCTGGCCACGAGACCTACGCCGGCGTGTTCCTCAATCGTGATCCAATTCAAGATTGTGCTGGTGATGCAGATGGAGACGGCGAGGTTGGATTTGGGGACCTCACCACGGTGCTGGCTTCTTGGGGGTCAGTGGTCGGCATGGACGACTTGTTGAAGGTCTTGGGCAACTGGGGGCCGTGTCTCTAAGCGGATGCTTGATCTGCTTTGACCGCATCCAATTCATCGTTGTTTCGTCTGTTTACAGGACACGAATTCACCGGATGTGTCCAGCACCAGTTCTGGTCACGATGAAGTTACGGGCTTGATTGTGTTCGAGCAGAGTTCAGCCCCACAGCATCAGTGGTGTGCTTCCGAGTCCCAGCACCAGCATGACTTTGATGGCATTGCTTTGGAATCGATGACTTTGTTTGCGAACCCATAAGGCAAATCCAATGGGTAAGAGGATCTGCATCATGACCACCATCGTCATGTTGATGTCAGCTATCAGAAGAGGATTCATTCATTCAGCGTAAATCATCTTGATTGCTGTTGATCAGATTGTGCTTTGCAGCTCCTTAACAAGTTCTTAACATTCAGGAGTCGTGTCGATCTTCCTCCCTTGTCTTCTGTTGACTCTGCTGCCGGCGAGTAACTCTGGCGATCGCCCGCAGTTGAATATCGTCAACGGCAGCCGGCAGCCGGTGGTGGTGCACTGGATCCCTGAAGGGGGAGATCCAGTCCCAGTTGACACGGTCCCTCCTTTGGGCTCCCGCCGTATTCGCACCCACCTGGGGCACCAGTTCATCTTGGTGGGTCAGCACGACCTCCGTGAGATTTCACTTGAGAGCGTGGCCTTGCATCAAGCGGTGAGATTTGAGCCTCCGGATCCCGATGGGGTTCCCTCGATGTACACCCAGCGTTTCGATGCTGGCGGTTTTCCGATTGTGGCTTCGGCCAAGGTCAATCCGTACGCTCTGGAGGAGGCGAGGTATCTGGTCAATCAAATGTTGGGAGGCCAGGACGAACTCCGTCAGGCCATCATTGCCAGCGGTGCCCGCTTGTGCATTTTGGCTTCGAATGAATACACCACCGACCTTCCGGAATGGTCTTGGCTCGCTCAATTGGAACGAGATGACTTCGATGGGGTTTCAGCCAAGGACTACTACGACCGTCGGGCCCGCGGCATGGGGGGAAGTCTGACGGACCCGTTCTGTTCCTGCGGGGAAGAGAATCTTCTTGGTTACAGGGGCGATCCCTACTCCACCGAGAACATCTTGGTGCATGAGTTTGCCCACTGCGTGCATCTGAGAGGGATGTCCAATCTTGATACCACTTTTGATGATCGAGTCAAAGATGCCTATCAACACGCCATGCGTCAAGGGTTGTGGTCTGGCAAGTATGCCGCAGTCAACCACCATGAATATTTCGCCGAAGGCGTCCAGAGTTGGTTCAACACCAACCGCCAGAATGATCATGACCACAACCATGTGGACACTCGCGAAGAGTTGCAATCCTACGACCCGGGCCTCGCTTCACTGATAGAAGAGGTGTTTGGTGATGGGGCGTTCAGGTACACCCACCCGCTGACCCGGCTTACGGGACATTTGGAGGGATACCAGCCTTCAAAGTCACCAAAGTTCGAATGGCCAAAACGACTTGCTCCAGCCATCTTAAGTATTCGAGCCCAGACCCAAAACCGCATTGATTTGGCTGCAGGTTTAGCACGAATGGGTGAATAAACCTCAACTGGTACTGGTCATCATCATGTCTTCGGAGGCCAGAAGTGTGTCGATGATCTCCCGATAGGCCCAAGCCTGATCTCGTGGTTCATGCATGTCGACCACCCGATTGAATTCACCCAGAAGCCGCTTCCGAGCCTTTTCAGGGATACCCCAACTGTCTGTATTCAGTACAGCATCCAACGCAGTGGCGTATACCGCGGCACAGCCGATGGGATCGCCGTCGTTGTACAGGGGGACTCCGCGACGCAGGGCACGTTCCAAGAAAGCTTGGCATGGCGACAGGGGCAGTGGGGGCGGCATCAGGACTCGGTCGATCAGGTGAACGACGCCGTTGGATGCGGTTACGTCGGTGGTTTCAACCACAACGTCTTCGCCCACAAAGACTCGGCCTCGGACCAAATCAAGTTCAAGCGTTGTCCCCGCGAGAGTTTTCAATGAAGTCTCACCGGACAGAATTCGGTTGGCGTCGAATCGGCCGGCGACCACGTGGTGGGTCAAAATTCGAGTCAGCACCGGCTTG
>CALDQF010000154.1 GCA_937911845.1 uncultured Phycisphaera sp.
CTCCGCGTCAGCCAACCCACCGCCAACGCCGAGACTCGAAGTCTGCCGATTTTGAATGCGAACTTGGATGGCCAGTTGCCCAACACCAGTAACTGGGAAATTGCCAATGACGAATGGAGCTTCAACAACGAGATGCAGTTCTACGCGCAAGACTGCGTCAGCGTGCAAAATGGCACGTTGTGCCTCACCGCGTTGAACCGACCCGTGGGCACACGAAAGTATTCCAGTGGGCACGCCACCACGAAGCACCAACACGCCGTGAAGTGGGGACGCTGGGAAGTTCGAGCACGCCTCCCCGAAGGACGCGGCTATTGGCCCGCAATTTGGCTGTTGCCCACCGACGGTTCCTGGCCGCCAGAAGTTGACATCATGGAATTCATCGGGCATGAGCCCAACAAGGTCCACCACTCCGCCCACTGGGGACCGCTGCGCGATGGCCTCAAACCATGGGATCTTGGCCAGACCTCAACCAAGACTTTTGCCGGGCCCGACTTCACCAAAGACTTTCACGATTTCGCGTGTGAGTGGACCCCCGAAGGCGTGGTGTGGTTCGTCGATGGGGTCGAACGACACCGAACAACGGCTTCACCTCGCAAGCCGATGTACTTGATCTTAAATCTGGCCGTCGGTGGCGACTGGCCTGGCCCCCCCGACGAAACCACACCTTGGAACGCGAGCATGGAGGTAGAACACGTGAAAATATGGAAATGGATCGGGAGCAAACCCGAAAAGCGCATCAAAGAGCTGAAGTGGAACAAACGCTTGCTCGTTCTTGATACCACCACGGTCAAAGCTCAGGATCTCAGAACCGAAATTGACCGCAACATCGCCGCCTGGCGTGACCGGGATCTGCACTTGGTTCTCTTGAATGGTGACCGGGTGGGAGGTGAAGAAGCGGAACAAGACGCCTCGTTCTGGCGAAAGAAATTTCGGATCGCTCAGGAAGGCGCGGTGTTGGTGGGCAAAGATGGCGGCGTCAAAGATCGTTGGTCCGTGGCACCGCAGTTGCAAGAAATCTTTGACTTGGTGGACGCGATGCCGATGCGGCAACGTGAACTCCGAGATGCAACAAACGATTAACCGTACGCCTCTTCGCCGTGAACTGGGAGATCGAGGCCTGACTCTTCTTGATCTTCCAAGACACGAGCTTTAGCATCAAACCATGTTGATGCTTTTGGCTGCCAGTCTTCTCGCTGATCCCGTGCCGGTCTATGTCATTGCGGGGCAATCCAATGCTGAGGGATACGGCGTCCCCCATGCCCAACTTGAAACCATTCACGAAGTCACGGTGGTGTGGCCAGGACGCGCTCAAGGAAAGGAGGCGGGGCCTTTGCAGGCGGGCTGGGGCGCAACCGAAAAGATGATTGGGCCGGAGTACGGGTTTGGCCAAGAAATGAAACGCCACCACCAAAGACCCGTGGTGGTGGTGAAAACAGCCTGGGGTGGCAAAGACGTTTGGTGTGACTTTCGCAGCCCTTCGGCTGGAGACTTCAACTGGGCGGAGCGGCGAATGAAGGCTCGCGAAGAACGCGAAGGTCGATCACGCCAAGCGGGCTCGTTCTTCAACGCCATGGTCAACAACATCAAGACTGGCCTCGATCAAGCCCAAGTTCACCTGGGTCGCAGCGATCTCGAGCTGAAGGGACTCGTCTGGTTTCAAGGCTGGAACGACTACTGCCAGTGGCCGGTGGAAGAAGCAGGATCACCTTTCGGCCGAGGCATTATTGAACGGTACTCCCACAACTTGAAACACATGTTGCATGATCTTCGCACAGCGCTAAACGCCACCGCCCTTCCAATTGTGATTGGAGAACTTGGCGTCCACGGCACTGATGTCCCGAAATCACGATCCGGCTGGGCCCTCCG
>CALDQF010000155.1 GCA_937911845.1 uncultured Phycisphaera sp.
ACGCCGTCTTGAGGGAGTTGCACGGCTTGGTGGCACGCTACTTTCAGGTCTTCGTTCAGCACTCCGCTGACGCCTTCTTTCACCACATCGATTGGACCTGTCACCGGGAACGCAGCCACGGGAAGTCCGCAGGCCATCGCTTCGATCATCACCACCCCAAACGTGTCGGTGAGGCTGGGGAACACAAAGCAGTTGCCGCTGGCGTAGGCCCGGGCCAGCTCTGCGCCATGCCGGTATCCCGTAAAGACCACGTCGGGGTATTTCCGTTCCAATGTTTTGCGATAGGGTCCGTCGCCCACCAAGACTTTGGTGCCGGGGAGATCAAGCCGTAAAAATGCATCGAGGTTTTTTTCGACCGCCAACCGTCCGGCGTACAAGAACACCGGTCCGGGGCCGAAGTGTTCACGCTCCTCTTGGGGGTCCGCCCGGAACGTCTCGTGGTCCACGCCTCGGGTCCACACGTTGATGTCTTCGAAGCCGCGGGCCATCAGCTCGTCGCGGATGGTGGGGGTGGGCACCAATGTCGCGCTGGCGGGGCCATGGAATTTCTTCAGCAAGCCATAGCCCAAACGCAGGGGGAGTTTGGCGTACGCCTTGGCGTATTCCGCAAGTTTGGTGTGGTAGGACGTGGTGAACGGCACCTTGTGCCGCACGCACCAGCGGCGGGTCGCGATGCCGATAGGACCTTCAGTGGCAATGTGCACGGCGTCCGGCCGCAGTGCGTTCAACTTTCGGTTGACTGCCGCGAAGGGCCAAGGCGTGAGACGAATTTCGGGATAGCGAGGTAAGGGCCATGTTCGACGAAAATCGGCCGGGCAGAGCACTTCGGTCTGATAGCCACGCGTTTTAAGCACCCCCAAGACCGACTCCCAGGTGCGCACCACCCCAGAGATCTGCGGTCGCCACGCGTCGGTAGCCAGCACAATGGTTGATCCCGCTGGAAGCATGGCGACATCTTCGGGGAAATCGACGTGGTTTGCAGGAAGAGCCAATATGCTGACAATATGCTGCTGCTAATCATGGTGTTGGCCATTGAAGCCCCCGATTTTGTTCGGGACGTGCAGCCCATTCTGTCTTCCCGGTGCTTTGCCTGCCATGGTCCCGATGCGGCGGCGCGTGAAGGTGAACTGCGACTTGATGTCCGGGACGACGCCGTGCGTTCGGCCATCGTTCCTGGAGACGCCGCGGGTTCGATGTTGATCGATCGTGTTCGCGCCGGTGGTGCCAAGCGCATGCCGCCGGCCTCCCACGGGGCGGGGTTAACTGAACAAGAGATTGGCATCTTGGAAGCCTGGATCAACGACGGGTCCACGTACCAACCGCACTGGGCCTGGTCGCCCTTGGCGGAGGACGACGGTCGAAGCATTGACAAGCATCTGACCGAAGGGTTCGATGGTCTGGCCCCCAATCCCCGAGCGCCGGGGGGCGTGGTGCTTCGCCGCACTTGGCTTGCGGTGGTGGGGTTGCCTCCGACGCGTGAGGTGTTGTTGTCCTTCCCCGATGCGCCTACCCATGAAGAATGGTCCGCCGCACTTGATGAGGTGTTGCAGCACGAAGGATTCGGCGAGCATTGGGCATCGATGTGGTTGGACTTGGCCCGCTACGCGGACACCAAGGGCTACGAGGCCGATCGGGCCCGAACCATTTGGCCTTGGCGAGAATGGTTGGTGCACACGTTGGACACGGACCCCGCGTTCGCCACGTTGACCGAGCACATGCTGGCGGGGGACTTGCTGCCCGAGGCCAACCCAGAAACCAGATTGGCCACGGCGTTCCATCGCAACACCATGACCAACGACGAGGGCGGCACCGACGACGAAGAGCATCGGGTGGCCGCAGTCGTCGATCGGGTGAACACCACCATGCAGGTTTGGATGGGATTCACCGCTTCGTGCGCGCAGTGCCACGACCACAAGTACGACCCCATGACGCAGCGCGAATATTTCGCGCTCTTTGATGTGTTCAACCAGACGGCCGACGCTGACCGCAATGATGAAACGCCCACCATCGACGTGACCTCTCGCAGCAAGCCCGAGGGGGAACCGGTGCCGGTCCCGGTGATGGAGGCCGTGTCCGAAGACGAGCGCCGAGAAACCCGAGTGCAAATTCGTGGGAACTATCGCGATCTTGGTGATTTGGTGCAGGCCGGATTCCCCGAGGCTTTCCATGCGGGACGAAGCTCACCCAGCCGTCTCGACATGGCCCGTTGGTTGTGTGCGCCCGAAAATCCATTAACCCCGCGGGTTCAGGCCAACCGCATTTGGGCCCGCATGTTTGGTCGGGGTCTGGTGGAGACCGAAGAAGACTTTGGCCGGCAAGGCACGGTGCCCTCCCATCCCGAGCTGCTTGATGCTTTGGCCACCCGCTGGCTTGCCGATGAAGGACGTCTTCGTCCGTTCTTGAAGCGGTTGCTGATGACCGACGCGTGGCGCCGAACGTCCACCATGACACCCGAAGCCCTCGCGGCGGATCCCCGCAATGACCGGTTGGCCCGGTTCCCCCGCGTTCGTTTGGAACCCGAGGTGTTGCGTGATCAAGCGTTGGCGGTTTCCGATTTGCTGGTGCGCACCAAACACGGCCCGCCGGTGTATCCACCGCAACCCGATGGCGTGTGGCGGAGTCCATACAACGACGCCCGCTGGACCAACAGCACCGGCGACGATCGATTCCGCCGGAGCGTGTACACCTATTGGAAGCGCACCGCACCGCATCCCACAATGACGTTGTTCGACGCCCCGAGTCGGGAAGTTTGCACCTCGCGGCGCCTCGCCACCAACACACCATTGCAGGCCCTGGTGGGTTTGAACGATCCTATTTTTCAAGAAGCCGCGCTCGGCTTCGGACGACGCATCCAGGGGTTGTCCGGAGACGAGCGTGAGCAATTGGCCGAAGGGTTCCGTTTGCTCACCGGTCGCGCCCCCAGCATGTTGGAAGTGCAGCGATTGCAAGATACCTTGGACCAAGCCCGCCGGCACTATGCCGATCGTCCCGAGGAGGCGGCGGCCTTTGTGGCGGCATTTTCGGAAGCTCGGCGGGGAAAAGTCGGTCGTGAGATGTCGGCGGAAGAAGAGTCGGCCTGGGCCTTGGTCGCTTCGGTGTTGTTGAACTTGGATGAGGTGCTCTGCCGTGGCTGATTCAAACCAAGCATCGATGCTTCATTCGCAGGTGGCATACTCGGCCACCCGTCGCCAATTCTTGCGTGAAGCGATGTACGGCGTAGGCGGGTTGGGCCTTGCTTCGATTTTGGGCGACGACGCCCAGGCTGGTGGTTTGGATTTTCAGCGGCCCCATTTCACGCCCAAAGCGCGGCGAGTCATTTACCTGCATATGGCCGGCTCGCCGCCGCAGCAGGATTTGTTTGACCACAAGCCCGAACTGCGGAAGTGGGATCGCAAGCCGTGTCCCGATTCGATTTTGGAAGGCGAGCGCTTTGCGTTCATCAAGGGTCATCCCAAACTGTTGGCCAGCCCGCACGAGTTTGCCCAGGTTGGCCCCCAGGGCACGTGGATGAGTTCGCTGCTTCCCGGACTTTCGCAGGAAGCCGGAGAGTTGTGCATCGTGCGTTCGATGTACACCGACCAATTCAACCACGCCCCTGCTCAGTTGTTGATGTTTACCGGTTCACCTCGGCTGGGTCGTCCGTCCATGGGCGCGTGGGCGACTTACGGATTGGGTTCGGAGAACGCGGACTTGCCGGGGTACGTGGTGTTGCTGTCCGGGGCGAACGCGCCCAGTGCGGGCAAGAGCGCGTGGGGAAGTGGATTCTTGCCTTCCATCCATCAAGGTGTGCAGTGCCAAACTTCGGGGCCGCCGGTGTTGCACGCGGCCGACCCGGTGGGTGTGGACCGCATACTTCGCCGTGAATCTCTGGACGCGTTGGCCGAGCTCAACCAGTTGGCCCACCATGGTCATCAAGATCCCGAGACGTTGGCCCGCATTGAGCAGTACGAATTGGCCTTCCGCATGCAGATGGCCGCGCCGGAGGCCACCGACTTGGCCCAAGAACCCGAATGGGTGCGCGAAGACTACGGGGCCGATCCAGGGGCGGACGGTTCATTTGCCAACAATTGCTTGCTCGCCCGCCGTCTGGTCGAGCGGGGAACGCGGTTTGTCCATCTTTTCGATTGGGGGTGGGACTTCCACGGCGAAGCCGAACACACCGACATCGAGAAGGCATTGCCGGGCAAAGCCCGCACCATGGACAAGGCGGTGTCGGCGTTG
>CALDQF010000156.1 GCA_937911845.1 uncultured Phycisphaera sp.
ATACGGGACGGGCCACACGGCGCAGATCCACCATGCCAATGTGCGAACGACCTTCCAGAAACGCCAATGCTTTGGCCATGCCCAACAAGGCTTGACCCGCACGAGGACTCGCACCGCATTCAATGTCGTTCCCCAAATCTTTTGGCGCGTGTTCGCTGGTGGGGTGGGTGGCAAGAACCAGACGGGCCGCCCAATCTCGAACCGGAGTGGCCACAAAAATATGTCGAACGGCGTCCTGCAACCGCAAGAGATCTTCGGGGCCCATCACCGCTTCAGGCGACGGCACCAACTTCCCGGTGGTGCCCCGTGTGATCGCGGCCAGTGCCTTGGCATCCGGCGTCGGTATACGGATCATGGTCAAGAAGCGATCCAACTGGGCTTCGGGCAAAGGCCACGTGCCTTCTTGTTCGATGGGATTCTGCGTGGCCAACACATGGAAAGGCTGGGGCAATGGGCGGGTCAGCCCGGACGACGTAACCGTGCCCTCTTGCATCGCTTCAAGCATGGCCGACTGCGTCCGTGGCGTCGCTCGGTTGAGTTCGTCAGCCAAGACCACTTGGTGGAAGATGGGTCCGGGGCGAAAAACGACCGCACCGGGAGTATTCGACTGCTCAGGCAGGACCACATCGCCGCCGGTGATGTCCATCGGCATCAAGTCCGGGGTGCATTGCACCCGCCCCAAATCCAAACCGGCCGAGATGGCCACGGTCCGAACCAATGTGGTTTTTCCCAACCCAGGTGCAGACTCCAACAGAGCATGACCGCCAGCAAGCAATGTCAGCATGAGTTCGGTCACCGGTGCCGGATCTCCGACAATATGACGCTCCACTTCAGACCGCCAATCGGACAATAATTTGTGCTCGGGACCACTCATGCATCGTCCCCTTGTTGGTTTTTTCGTTTGGCGTCGAGCAACCGCTGCATGGCCGCGGATCGTTCGGTCGTCTTGGGCTCTTGGGAAGGGTGCAACGGCCCATCCGATGCCATCTGAGGATCCGGAGAATCTGAGTCCTCAACCTGCCCC
>CALDQF010000157.1 GCA_937911845.1 uncultured Phycisphaera sp.
CTTTCCCTTTGGCTATTTCATAAGCTAACCACAATGAATCAGGCGTAACTTTGGCGATGACCGGATCGACGACGTTAAGCGATTCGCTGAAGAAGCGAATGGCGGTGCACTCTCTTGGCCACTTCTGAATGGAATAGCCAGGGTGAAACTCAAAAGCGGAGACCTTCTTGGTGCAGTTGAGGACGCCAAAGAGAGTGCCGAAATGGCAACCAAGCAAGAAGATCCTGAAGCGGCTGAAGCTTGGCTTGTCGCCGGAAATATCGCAATCTCGGCGAATCAGCCAACTGAAGCGATCTCGGCATGGGAGGAGAGTTTGTCCCTGAATCCCAATCAGCCGCTCACCACAAACAATATTGCTTACGTTCTCTCAGACAAGCTTGGTGAGCATGAGCGAGCCCTTCCTATGGCCAAAGCGGCTGCTGATGCCAATCCTCTCAATCCTCAGATTTTGGACACCCTCGGCACCGTTTATTTGGCTCTTGGTGACGCCGAATCAGCGGTTCAAGTCCTTGCCGAATCCGTACGCCGTGGCGCTGGGGCCATCACTCAGGCTCGGCAGGCCCTCGCTTTAGCGCGATCTGGCAGCAAGGATGAGGCCCGCAGGACGCTTTCGGCAGCCAAAGCACGTGATGACGCCGAAGGCGATGATTTTCAGGCCATGGTCGAGGAAGTTGAATCAAATCTGATGCCGTAATGCGAGCCCGTTGCCTCTTTGGGCCGATATAGAGCCAGTATGCAAGTTCAAGAATCAAAGTCTGAGGAAGTCCTCGCCGCCTCACCTGCGGGTGAAGGGGGAGTTTCAGTTGATCCGATTCGAATCCTCAGAAAGCATCTTCTTCTTCTGATCTTTTCTTGCTTCATCGGGGTGGGTGTTGGCGGGATATCCTTCGTCGCTTTGTCAATATTTCTGCCAAAGTATCGATCTGAAGCTTTGTTTGAAATCCGGTCCGGCCTTCAGGACGCTACCGAAATTGGGGCCGCCAAAGAACTGGATGATGACGACATTCAGCGCCGAGCAAATACTGAAATTTCGCGTTTGATGGATCGTGATGTTTTAAAAGCTGCCGTTCGTACTCGAGCAGTTCAGAGATCAAACTGGTTCACCAGTCGGTATGTGGATGAGGACGGGCCTCGTATTGAGGCAGCCGTTGATGAACTGGAGGAGGATTTGGGCCGGTCCGCGGTCCCGAAGACAGCACTGTTTCGAATCAGCTTTGCTACGGCCAGTCGCGAAGACTCACAAGCCATCGTGGCCGCAATTTCCGAGGCCTATCTGGAAAGCACCCTGAGTCTGGAAGAGAACCGGGCAAAATCAATTGACCGGCTATTCAATACAGAGTTTGCCGATACGCGTCGCCAGATTAGTGACATCACGGACGAGCTGGAAGATTTCATCACCGCCAATGGGGTCTCCTCCTTGGAGGATCCTCGGTACAGCCCAGATCTCATTGCTGCCCAGCAATTGACAGAGCGCATCTATACGAATCGGCAAACGTTTCAAAGCTTGCAAACTCAAGTTGGCCAGTCACAGCAAAAACTGGATGGGACCCTCTCTTACGACGAAGATGATCTTCGTACGGCGGAAACTGACCCTTCGGTTCTCTTTCACTTGCAGAACGTTGAGGAATCAAAGCGAGACTTAAGTTTCTTGCGACTGCAGTATTTGGATTCCTCCAGTCCAATTATTCAACGGGCAGCCCAACGTCTCCAATCCGCGGAAGCGGCATTGGAATATCGTCGGGAAGAAGTTGTGCTGCGAAACTTGAGGGCAGATATTCGACTGTCGATGAGAGTGATGGAGCAAACCCAGGCCGTCATGCAATCATTACAGGATGAGTACTCTGAGAAAGTCCAGTCGTTGCAGTCTCAAGCGGCGGATCTCAGTCGGATCGATAACATCAAGAATCGGCGTGATTATCTGGAACGCAAACGTGATGGTGAAGATCAGCTCGTTCGTGACTTGAAACTGTTCCGCTCACGCGATGACGCCCGACTGGTCTCGCTATCTCGGACCGCAACTCTTCCGCGTGAAATGGCATTCCCCAAGCCCGAATTGGTGATCCCGGCAGGTTTCTTGCTGGTCACGGGACTGGTGGTTGGTGTCGTATTCTTGCGAGAGTTCACCGATCAAAGAATCAAAGGTGTTCAAGATCTTTCCTTGGTCCCTGGACTTCGGACGCTTGGTGTTGTCCCTCATCTTGAAGAAGATCCAGAAGGCTGCCCGAATTTTGAATCGGCGGTTCTGGAATTTGGTCAGAGTGTCGTGGCTGAATCACTTCGACAGACTTGGACGCAACTGTCTCGAAGTTGTGCTCCTACCGAACGTCGAGTGGTGGTCTTCTTCCCTTGCTCTCCCGACACTGGATGCACTGGCACCGTTCTCAATGTTGCAGCTACTGCTGCCGCCGCCGGCCGAAGCGTTTTGGTGATTGATGGTGATTTCCGTCGACCTGGCCTTGCTGAGCAGCTTGGTTTGGCTGATGGGGGAAATGGCCTTGGCGACGTATTGGCTGGAACCGGTAATTTGTCGAGTGTTGCCATTCGGACCGAGGCCGGATTCGACCTTGTGGGAGCGGGTACGGAGAGCTCTCGGGTTGTTGATCGTCTTGGCTCTCCCAAAATGGATGAAATTCTGGGCCAGGCACGAGAACAATGGGATTTGATCTTGTTTGATGCCCCGCCCGCCTTGGCTGCGGGTGATGCTTTAACCATCGCCTCGAAAGCCGACGGTGCGGTAGTGGTGGTTCACGCTGGACAGGATGAGCGCGGCCTCTTGGTCCGGCTCGCCAACGCGGTCCGGCACGCTGGCGCTGAAGTGTTCGGGGTTGTTTTGAATCAGGCACGCACCGAATCTGGTGGCTACTTCAAGAAGAACTTCCGCATCATGCGGGATTATTCAGAGGTGGCTTGAACAACGTGTCTCGAGTCCTTGTCACTGGAGGTGCCGGATTCATCGGGTCCCACCTCGTTGAGCACCTTCTTGTCCAAGGGCACTCGATCCTTGTTGTTGACGACCTCTCCACAGGGCTGGAGCATCAAGTTCCCGTCCACCCTGAAGTTGAACTGGTTTGTTCTACGGTCGATCAGTGGTTGGCTGATGAGCCGAGCGAATCCTTTTTTGAGGCCTACCATCTTGCAGCGGCAGTAGGCGTCCGAAAGGTTGTTGAAGATCCATTCGGAACCATCATCAACAATGTTGTGGAAACTGCGGGTTTGCTTCAATTCTTGGCGAAGTCATCGACCCCAACACTCTTGGCGAGCACGAGCGAAGTGTATGGCGTAGGGCATGGACGGCCCTTCCGCGAAAGCGACGATTCAGTGTACGGACCAACCACAGTTGCACGTTGGTCATACGCTCACAGTAAGGCTGTTGATGAACACTTGGCTTTTGCGCTCGAAGAAACACTCCCTTCCGTCGTCATTCGATTTTTTAACACTGTTGGTCCCCGTCAACGCGGTGATTGGGGCATGGTTTTACCCAGATTCGTGCAAGCCGCAATGGCCAACACCCCAATCGAAGTCCACGGTAATGGGATGCAAAAGCGATGTTTCGCTGATGTTCGAGATATCGTCGGCGCTCTCCCGCGAATACTGCACACGCCTAACGCCCGGGGTTTGCCGGTCAATGTTGGCCACGATGAGCCAATCTCCATCTTGGAACTTGCAGAATTGGTTCGTAAAGTTCTGAATTCGGACTCACCCATCCGGATTGTTCCGTACAAAGAAGTATGGGGCCGTGGTTTTCAAGATCTCCAGGAGCGGATTCCAGACCTTGCTCGAGCCCGCAACTTGGTTTCATTGCCTCCATCTCGCCCACTTGCTGAGACCATCCGGGACCTCGCTGAATCTATACGTACTGAGGACTCATTGTGAAGCAGATTGAACCTACGATTGAAGACCTAAGCATTGCCGGTACCGCAGATCCTGTCGGCATTATCGAATTGTTGAATGCGTTTGCGCCTTCATTTTTTGTTGCCTTCATCGTCACACTCTTGATCACACCGTTGGTTCGCAAGTTGGCCATTGTGTTGGGCGTCATTGATCAACCGGGCGGACGAAAAATCCACACGCAGCCCATCGCTTACCTCGGGGGATTGGCGGTTTTTGTTGGCATCATGGCGGGCGTTTTTTCTGCCGCCTTCGTTGAGGCCCCTCTTGATCAATACCGACCAGTCCCCATTTCGGTGATCTTTGGTTTGATCGTGATTTTTATCACCGGGGTCGGCGATGACGTGTTTGGATGGGATCCCAGGCTCAAAATCGCCGGCCAAATGATGGCGGCCGCTGCTCTTGCGGTTGAGAACGTCGGGGTCCAAGTTGCGGCCGGTGCTTTGAATCCCCTGTTGGGTGCAGGCGATACTCAGTTGTTCTTTTTCCCCGGCGTGGACTGGGTGCTGAGTTCCCACGTGTACAACATCGTCGGTACGGCGTTGGTTGCGATCATGGTGCTCGGTGGTTGCAATGCGGCAAATTTGATCGATGGACTCGATGGTTTGCTCTCTGGAGTGACTGGTATCGCTTTGGTTGGCCTCACCCTGATCGGGATGATGCTGCTTCCCGAAGCAGGTGGTGACTCTGTCGAAGCCCCACAGTCTCTGGCCGTGGCCCGAATCGTGCTGGCCGTGGTTGGTCTAGGCGCCATCCTTGGCTTCTTGCCTCACAACTTCAATCCCGCAAATATCTTCTTGGGGGACGCTGGAAGTTTGATGTTGGGTTACCTGGTGGTGTCCATCATTCTGATGTTGGGCGACCGCGGACAAACCCATGTGGTCCTGGCGGGTTTGATGGTATTTACGCTGCCGATCTTGGACACATTCATGGCAATTGTTCGCCGTAGGTTGTCCGGTAAACGCATGAGTGAACCTGATTCTGACCATATCCACCATCAATTGAAGCGGTCACTGGGTGGGGTTAAACCAGCCGTATTTACCCTGTACGCCATTGCCACTTTGTTTGCCGCTTTGGGGGTTCTCTTGGCTTGGCTTGATGTCTCGACGGAGCTTCGAGGTCGTGTGGTCTACGCCGGAGCGTTGGTTATTTTTTGTTCAATCGTGACCTACGCGATCAAAGTCGCGCGTAGTCGTGTTCTGTCCCAACAGGCCAACTGATGTCAAACATTCTGTTTGTGTGCTTGGGAAATATCTGTCGTTCCCCAGCGGCGGAGGCCTATTTTCTCCATCACGTCCAAACACGTGGCCTCGAGCATGCCTTTTCTATTGATTCGGCAGGAACGGGAGGCTGGCATGCTGGTGAGTCAGCCGATGCCCGGATGAGATCTGCCGCTCGAAAACGTGGAGTTCACATTGAATCAAAATCCAGGCAGATTGCGTCCTCTGATGCAGATGCTGACCTGATTGTGGTTATGGACGAGGCCAATCACAAAGATGTGACGGATCTTCCTTGGATCGATGCCAGTCGAGTTCGTTGTTTATTGGAATTTCATCCCGAAGCCTCCAGAACCGAAGTTCCTGATCCCTACTACGACGGTGCGGAAGCCTTTGATCTGGTTTTGGATTTGGTTGACACCGCGTCTTGCGCGTTGCTTGATTATTTGGAAAAACGTGGGCTGGACTGAATCAACTCCGCCAACTTTTCGCAAGCGGACTCATCGGCGGCGTTGTAGACAGAAGCGCGGAGTCCACCTACCGATCGGTGTCCTTTGAGGCCAGAAAGGCCCAGCGCATCGGCCCGGCTGAGGAATTGTGATTCGGCCTCAGGGGTTGGTCCGTGCCAAGTGATGTTCATCACACTACGGCTCTCGGTCGAAGCATGAGGCTGCCAAAACCCTTGGGTTGATTCGATCGCTTCGTACAACAATTGGGCACGTTGCTGTGCTCGGAGCGCCATACTTTGGACTCCGCCGTGTTCTTGAATCCATTCAAGCATCCGACGCAGCACCACTATGCCAAAAGTGGGAGGGGTGTTGAGACGTGATCCTGCCGCAGCGTGTTCTTGATAATTGAATGGCGTAGGGGCTTGGCTGCGGGCGAGCAGATTGTTTTTGATGACCACCAGAACCGTTCCAGCGACTCCAAGATTCTTTTGGCAACCCGCATACAGCATGTCCAGGGTGTCCCAGTTCAGGACCCGACTGCCAATTTCACTGCTCATGTCACAAATATGCGGGACGTCCTTTGGCGAACTGGGCAGATTGGTCCACTGCGTTCCCATCACGGTGTTGTTTGCGCAAGTGTGGAGGAACGACGCCTCCTCAGAAATTTCCAGATTCGTGGGGTTCGGCAGGCTGCGGAATTGATCTTCGGCCCCATCAAAAACAATGGTGGTGGGTCCAAACTGTTCTGCGGCTCGTATGGCCTTGGTGGTCCACACTCCGGTGTTGGTATGTGAAGAAGCCCCAGTTCCGGCAAAATTCATTGGGATCAACCCAAATTGCTGGGTCGCCCCTCCCTGCAGAAAGAGCACCGAATACTCCGAAGGCACATTGAACACGCTTCTCGTCAGCGACTCGGTTTGGCTGAGAACTTGATCAAAGACTTCACCTCGGTGTGAGTGCTCGAGGCAGCCTATGCCTGAGCCGTCCAAGTCCAACACGTCCTCCGCAACCATGGACCGGACAGGGTCAGGGAGGCGGGAGGGGCCAGCGGAGTAGTTTCCTGCGGATCGTTCCATCTGTGATGCCATCATCGGCATGATCGGGGGTGGATTCTTCCCCACAAAGCGAAACTTCCGATTCAGTTGGCCTCTGGGCTTGCCGATGGCTCTTTTGGAGGTTTCCCATGGCTGACTTGAATTACCGACCCGCCGCCGAAATCGAATTCACCCAGACCGAATCAGCGGCACCACAAGGCGACTCGCTCCGATTCGAGCAGCGACGAGAATCCCGTCTTCACGCTCTTGGGAGCGCGACGGCCTTCTTGCTTGATCCGGAGCATTTTGGGGTCACCCACGCCCTGACGTTGGCGGACCGGTCTGATCACGGCCTGGGGGCGTTTTCCGCCCAGCCTCTTCCGCTTGGAGCCACCGTGACCTTGGGGTTCTCGGGGTTTGACATGTTCGCCCGCCGGGGCCGAGTGGTCCGCTGTGAGCAGGTTGGTGATCAGCAATACCGCCTGGGATTTGAACTCGACGCCGCCCTTTCCGCGGCATAACGAACGAATGGAGTTTGGGTTGGTCGGCTTGAACCGTCTGGACGACTCGAACTCTGAATCGGCCCGAAGTGGAACATCCGCCTGGCCGATCTGCAAGGTGCATGGGAAGGAGCGCACGCCCGCGGATTCCCGAGGCTGACCACAGTGGTCGCCGAATTCGCGGGCGGCGCGTCTCCACAGGAAACGCGCCATTGTCTATTTCTCGCCGAGCTATGACAGAATCCGCCGTGGCCCTCGTGTTGGCTGTTGGCGGATCTTTGTTTACTGTTGGGATCGTTGCCCTGCCCGATCATGCTGGTGCACCACCACTTCACGCCGAGTTGCACCAAAGGCTTGGCCCCATTGAACGAGTCTGGCAAGAATCCGATGGCGATTTGTTGTTGAAACCCCTGGGTGTCCCGGCCATCTGGTCTCTTGAGTGTGACACCGACTTTGGCACCCTTGATTTGGTGAAGTGTGATCGAAGTGCAGAACGCATTCGAATCCAAACAGGAGTTCGTACCTTTTCTGCGCATTTGATACGGGGTGGGCTCGCTGAATTTCAGACCAACGATTCGCTATGGCGAATCCACTCGGAGAATCAACCATGATGGCTTTGATGCGACGACATTTCCAAAATTGGCGGCATGCGCCTCACGCCGGTACGGCTTTGGTCTTGGGATTGTTGTTGTGGGCTCGACTTATGGTTGCGACGGACACGCCAAAGATTGCGATTGCCGATCCCGACGGTGGGGTACCGGTCGCTCCAGCC
>CALDQF010000158.1 GCA_937911845.1 uncultured Phycisphaera sp.
CGTGGGCCTCCAAGACCAACCTGTAATTGACGACCAATGTTCGGTTGCGGCCTATCTCGAGCGTCACCGACTTGGAAATGCCTTTCGCGATGATTATTTGATCCCATTTGGCGCAGCCGTCTGGAGTTGCTCAGCCCAAGCGTTCCTTGATTTTCCCATCAAGTTTGTTCTAGATTTCATGAAGCACCATCGGATGCTCGCCATACGTGGCCGGCCGAAGTGGCGGACCGTTGAGGGAGGCTCTCGGACGTATGTCAAGGCCTTGATGCAGCATCTTCCATCTGTGCGCTTCAATGCTGCAGTTGATTCCATCCGACGTGATGAAGATGGCGTCACTCTCATCACCCGAGGTGAATCTCACCGCTTTGACGAAGTCATCCTCGCTTGCCATGCCGACCAGAGCTTGGCCATGTTGGCGGACGCGGATGAGGATGAAACCCATGTGCTGTCTTCAGTGCCCTTTCGAAAAAATACTGCCCGCTTGCATTCAGATTCCAGAGCCCTCCCTTCCAATCGGAGATGCCATGCTGCGTGGAATTTCAGATCAGGCGATCCATCCGGGACTCCCCCGTCCATTACCTACGGCATGAACATCCTGCAAAAGCTGCCAGCTGCTCATGATTGGTCCGTCACCCTGAATGATGTCCGAGATGTTGCGCCCGAGACAGTGGCCCGGACGGTCGAATACGAGCATCCTGAATTCATGCCTGGTTCGATGGCCGCTCGCCGCCGGCAACTCGAATTTTGTCGCCGCCGACGCACGACTTTCTGTGGCGCGTGGTGGGGGTGGGGTTTTCACGAAGATGGTTGCGCGAGTGGCCAAACTGCAGCGGCCGCATTCGGGGCGTGTGCGTCACCATTGCTCCGCGCACAAAATTGAGCAAACCGTGCAGATTGCCCCAATTCTTGGCCGCCAGATCCCCCTTTTTGCCTAATCTTCGGGAATGTTGGGCTGGATCCACGAAGGTACGGTTCGCCACCGCAGATACGGGGCCAAGCCCCACAATTTTCGCATGTCCGTTCGAATGCCCTGTGTCAATGTGGACCGGCTTCAGGAGGTTTGCCGGCTTTCAAGTTTCTGGTCGTCAAACCAAGACAATTTGGCCAGCTGGCAACAGCGCGATTTTGGCTTTGATGAGCATCGTTCGATTGGTGACGAAATCCGCGATCGAATTGACCGAGTGCTTGGTCATTCGGACATCTCAAGCGTGTACCTGCTGGCACATCCCCGATACTTCGGACATCAGTTCAACCCAGTCTCTTTCTACTTTGCGCACAATGCTGAGGGCGCACTCCAGGCGATTGTTACCGAGATCACCAACATCCCTTGGGGAGAGCGTCACGCTTACGTGCACGATTGCTCTGGCGGACAGCGTTCATTCGACTTTGCCAAACAATTTCACATCTCGCCTTTTCTGGAAATGGACCAACAACACCAGTGGAGATTCCACTGGACGGATCGCCACTTTGCAGTCCACATGGAAAACCAATCTCACGGTGAACGGAAGTTCGATGCCACCTTCGCCACTTCCAAAGTGCCGCTGACCGCCGAGGGGCTTCGCCGATGCCTTTGGGGCACCCCACTGGCCACAGTGCGCGTGGTTGCAGGCATCTACTGGCACGCCATGCAAGTCTGGCGCAAAGGCAATCCATACATCAAACACCCCGGTACGCATCAACTGCAGGAGTCTGTTGCATGACCCGGTCCCCCGCCATTGTTCCTGAACGCGTCCGTGTGCGAACCTCCTCGCTGTCCAAGCGACTTGTCCTTGCGCGGATGGAGAGACTCTCATCCGGTGTTGTAGAGATCACTGAGAATGGTGAGATCTCCCGGTACGGACAAGGCAGTCATGTCGCCGCCTTCCGAGTGCTTGACAAGAGGTTCTGGTCTTCGATCGTCAAGCATGGCCCCAATGGCGCGGCTGAAGCTTGGGTTGAGGGATGGTGGACCACAGATCACCTCACGGACGTGCTGCGAATTTTTGCCCGAGAGGCTGAAGTGCAAACTTCGCTCTCCGATCGTGCCTGGGTCAGCAAGTGGAAGAGCAAATTCTGGCAGGCCGCTCGGTCTGGGACTGTCAATCGTGCCAAGCAAAACATCCTTGCCCACTACGACCTCTCCAATGAGTTTTACCGCCTCTGGCTCGACCCGTCTATGACCTACTCCTCTGGGCTCTTCTCAAGCTCAGAGGTGACGCTCAGTGAAGCCCAACATGCCAAATATCAACGGATGGCACAGATCGCCGACATCCAGGACGGTCACCAAGTGGTTGAAATTGGAACTGGCTGGGGCGGCTTCGCGGTTTATCTGGCTGAGAACCATGATGTTGAAGTCACCACCACCACAATCAGCGATGCCCAGTTCAACCACGCCCAAGCGTTGATCCGTACTCGCGGCCTTGAGAATCGAATCCAGCTACTTCGCCAGGACTACCGAGAGATCTCCGGCAAGTTTGATCGCCTTGTTTCCGTTGAGATGATCGAAGCCGTAGGTCATGAGCATTTGCCCTCATACTTCCTGGCCATCGACCGGTTGCTGAAGGGTGACGGACAGGCGTCTATCCAAGCGATCACCATGCCATTGCACAAGTACAAAGCCTACTTGGGGGACACGGATTTCATTCGCAGATACGTCTTCCCGGGGTCATGTTGTCCATCCCTTGCCGCCATCCTGACTGCGGTTGCCGAGAACTCCAAACTTCGTCTGGTGGCCCAAGATGACTTTGCCGAGGACTACGCGATAACGCTTGCAAGATGGCTAGAAAACTTCTGTGAGAAAGAAGACGACATTCGCGCTCTTGGGTTTGACGACCGATTCCTGCGATTCTGGAAGTACTACCTGTCGTACTGCGAAGCAGGGTTCCGGGAAAGATCGATCGGACTTTCACAACTCGCCTTTGCGGCCCCGGAAAACAGATCATGCTAAGG